>NZ_KV811642.1:0-62254 GCF_001813175.1 Corynebacterium sp. HMSC069E04
GACCGGAACGATGTCTCGAGACTTCACACTGTGCCCGAGGGGGGACTTGAACCCCCACGTCCGTTAATAGGACACTAGCACCTCAAGCTAGCGCGTCTGCCATTCCGCCACCCGGGCTAGGGTGTTTGTTCAGCCTCTCGGCTGGGCACTCGCATACTGTATCCCGAATGGGCATAACTTCACAAATCAGCACCTCACGCGATGTTTTAGGCTCGTGCAGTGTGCTGAAAACACAACGATGAAACTCGCTCGCCCCAACCGAGCGCTTACTGCCGCTGTCTAGGGCAGAAGACCATTCGTCGGCATGGGTTTTGGCTTTCCGGTACAAATGAATCTATGACTAAGAACACTTCAGATTCCGTTGAGAGCTACGCCACCGATTCCCGCTTTCCCGGCCCGGACCCTTATGCACCACTGGGGCATGTCCCCGCATTCACCGTAACGTCCGCTGATATTGAAGAGGGGGCGGAAATCGCAGAGCGCTTCCGCGCTCCTGAGAACATCTCACCGCAACTCTCGTGGTCGGACGTACCCGAGGGAACCAAGTCCTTCGCTGTCACCTGCTTTGACCCGGACGCTCCGACGGGTTCCGGTTTCTGGCACTGGGCTGCGTTCAATATTCCGGCTGACGTACGTGAGCTTCCTACGGGAGCAGGCTCCGCGGAAGACCTTGGACATGAAGGTGTCATCAGCTTGCGCGGAGACTCCGGCCAGCGCGTTTATTACGGGCCCCAGCCGCCAGCTGGTCATGCCCCGCACCGCTACCTCTTTGCGGTCCACGCCGTCGACGTTGAGCGCCTCGACATCGACCCGGAGGCAACGCCGACGGTCCTTGGGTTTAACCTTTTCTTCCACACCCTCGGCCGTGCGATTACGTGGGGCTGGTACGAGGCCCACTAATACGGCCCATTAGACTCGGCACAATGACTAGGAATTCGGATACTAACCCCACGACTGACGGAGTAGATATCCCCGCCGCCCTGCGCGTGGGCGGCGCTTTCATGTTGCTGGCCGCCGTGTTAGCACTATTTGGGCTCGTATCGATTTTCACCGACGGCTGGGGCGCCACCTTTGAATGGACATGGCGCCACCTCGCCATCGTTGGCGCGGCGCTGCTCGTCGGTGCATTCAGCACCCAACGCCGCGATCAGCGCGGCAGCCGCGAGCAAATCATTGCGCTAGTCCTAGCGCTGGTGCTCATCATCGCTAGCCGCGCACTGCCCAGTACGGTCCTCACCACGATGGGGCAGTACGTGGTTTTCCTCTACGCCGTGGCTGCAGGCCTGTGCGCGGTCATTATCCGCCGCACACTGCGTTAAGTGAAACGCATGAAGCGCGGAAGCCCCTCATCCGTGCTTCTCTTCATCGACAGGGCTAAGCCCCCTCGAAGACTCTTCGGGGGCTTAGTCGATCCATCCCAGACCGGAGCCAACTGCCTCCGAGATGTTACTGAGGCCGTGCGCGCGAATCTGCTGGGCAATGCCGCGGTGAATGTCGCGAATCCAATCCGGTCCACCATAAATCAGTCCGGTGTAGCCCTGCAGCAGCGAGGCACCGGCAGTAATACGTTCCCATGCCTGCTCCGGCGTGGAAATTCCGCCCGCCGAAACCAGCACCAGTTCATCGCCTACGCGGGCGTGAAGTCGCTTGAGCACTTCCATCGAACGCTCAGCCACCGGGGGACCCGACACGCCACCCGCGCCCATGGCAGCAACCTCGTCGGCCGGGGTATTCAACCCCTCACGGGAAATAGTGGTGTTGGTAGCCACGATCCCGGCCAAGCCAACTTCCACGGCCATATCCGCCACGGCATCAATATCTTCATCGCTGAGATCGGGAGCAATCTTGACCAAGACCGGCGAGGAAGTCGATTCCACCACGGCTTCCATGATGGGGCGGAGGGACTCCACTGCCTGCAGGTCACGCAATCCTGGGGTATTAGGGGAGGACACATTAACCACGACATAATCGGCCAGATCCCCCAGCACAGATGCGCACTGACGGTAATCATCCACAGCATGCTCGGCGTCGGTGACCTTGTTCTTGCCAATGTTGATGCCCACGACATCGTTGTAGCGGCGCTTGCGTAGATTGCGCGCGGCGGCCAGCGCACCCTCATTGTTAAAGCCCATGCGGTTTAGGATCGCCTTGTCCGCCTTGAGTCGGAACAGGCGGGGAGTAGGGTTTCCGGGCTGCGCCTTCGGGGTGATGGTGCCCAGCTCGGCATAGCCGAAGCCAACGGGGGTCCAGACATCAGCAGCCGCCGCGTTCTTGTCGAAGCCGGCCGCCAACCCTAGCGGACGTGGGAAGCGCACCCCAAAGACTTCCTGTTCCAATACCGGATCATTAACCGGTACCACCTTTCCCAGCGCGCGATTGAGCGGGCCACCGGCTTGGAAGATAGCGAGCCCGCCGTTGATGATTCCGTGGATTCGCTCTGGGTCGAGTTTAAACATTCCCTTCAATGCTGCCTGGTAGGCAGCATGGCGGGCGCGGTCAAGAGCGGAGTACTGCATGAAGTGTCCTTAGCTGAGGTTGCGAATGAGGTCTTTGAGACCGGATGCTAGCGCGGTGATGTGTCGAGTTGCGGATCGGTGATGAACTGGAGGCCTTCACCGGATGCGGAGGCGGTGACGAGGGTGCCGTCGCCCAGCACAGCAATAGTGCGTGCATCAGCCACAGTGTCCATGGTGCCAACGTTTTCTGGGACGCCCGCGGAAACGGTATAGGCGTGGAGATGGTTGTTATCGGTGGTGGTTACCCACGCCAGTGTGCGGCCGGCATCCCAAGCCACGCCCCACGGTGTGCCGTCGGTGTTGCCGTATTGGTGCAGGCGAATAACGTCGCTGGCAGTGTAGATAGCCACGCGTTTGCCTACGGTGTCCGATGCCACGACCACGGCCCCTTCGCCGCCGGAGATCTGGCCGACGCCCTGGCCTACACGCAGACGCCCGCCCGCACGGTCCTTTTCCCAATCGAGAGATTGAATCGTCGAGTCTTCCCTTAAGACGCGGACGATGCCGTCCGCACCCTCAGAAACGGGAACGGAAATGAGCTGATCCGAACCGGCCTCCACCGTGATGCCGGTGCTGCGTTCCCCGTCGCGGTACACGCCGACGGTGGTCGAGTCCTTTGAACCAACGAATACTTCACCGCTGGAAGCCTCCGCGGCTACCGTTACGGGCTGCTCCTCATCCACTGCCAATTCCTGTGGGGAATCCGGCTGAGACGGATCAACAAGCAAGACTTTTTTCCCACACGCGAGGAGGAAATGCTTGTCAGAAGCGGTCAGGTCGCCGCACTTCTGATCGACGGAAATCTGCGTGGCCTTTTCTTCCTCAAAGTCCGCAGCCGAACCTACAGCGAGGGAGTCCTCGGTGCGCACGGCGAGGGTATCACCCACCGCCGCGAGGTCAGTCACGGCAGCGTAGGGCACGACGGTGCCCACTGGCTTCGATGACTCTGGGGAAGAAGCGGGTTCGGCCTTGCCATAGACCGCCGAGTTGGGGTCCCCGCCAACCCCTTCCGTGGGATTGCAGGCGGCAAGGGCGCATGTGCTGGCAAGAAGGGCAGAAGAAAGCAGGACTCGACGCATTTTCACGATCCCTCATCCTAGCAGTCAGCGTGGTGGAAACCGGAAGCCATGGAGCGCGCTAGTAGGCTGTCGCGGGTGACTACAACAGCTACAACTGACGCCATGACATGGGTACAGGTCATCGTCTTGTCTCTTGTCCAAGGCCTCACCGAATTCCTGCCCGTGAGCTCTTCGGGGCACCTACGCATCGTCTCCACGCTCTTTTGGGGGCAGGACGCCGGCGCCTCCTTTACTGCCGTTATCCAGCTCGGCACTGAGTTAGCAGTGATTGTGTACTTCGCGGGAATGATCTGGCAGATCCTCAAAGGGTGGTTCATAGGTCTCGTGCACAAGCAGCAGCGTGGCCAGGACTACCGCATGGGGTGGATGGTCATCGTCGGCTCAATCCCGATTGGCATCCTAGGCGTCCTGGGCAAGGACCTGATCAGGGATAACTTGCGCAACCTGTGGATTACAGCATCCATGCTCGTGCTTTTCTCCGTTGTCTTCATCATCGCTGAGAGGGTGGGCAAAAAGGAGCGCAGCTTCGAGGACTTGACGATGCGCGATGCCATCGTCATGGGCCTATGCCAGTGCTTAGCTCTCATCCCAGGTGTCTCGCGCTCGGGAGGCACGATTTCGGGCGGCCTCTTTTTGGGCTTGGATCGCGAGGTGGCGACGCGCTTTAGCTTCCTCCTCGCCATTCCTGCGGTTATGGCTTCGGGCCTGTTTTCGCTTGGCGACGCCTTCGGCCCCACCGTGGGGCAATCTGCCACCGGCGCCCAACTGCTCGTCGGCACGCTCATCGCTTTCGTCGTCGGTTATGCGTCTATTGCGTGGCTGCTGAAGTTCGTGGGTAACCACTCCTTCGAGTGGTTTGCGGCCTACCGCATCCCTGTCGGGCTCCTCGTCATGCTCTTGCTGGGCCTCGGGGTGCTCGCCCCTTAATAACCGGGCATGCGCCAGTTGCGGAGTCAGTACACGTTAGGATGGTGCCCATGCACTCTTGGCCTGTCCCGCACATCGATTCCGTACCTGGCGCCCCGTCGCCGCTTCACCTCTATGATTCCGCTGATGAAGAGGTAAAAAAGCTCAACATCGAGGGGGAGACCGCCACCATGTATGTCTGTGGCATTACCCCGTATGATTCCACCCACCTGGGCCATGCGGCGACCTATCTCACCTTTGATCTGATCTACCGCCAGCTGCTGGATAACGGCTACAAGGTGAATTACGCCCAGAACATCACCGACGTGGATGATCCGCTCTTCGAACGCGCCGAGCGCGATGGCGTGGATTGGCGCGAGTTGGGTACCTCGCAGATCAATCTTTTCCGCTCCGACATGGAACTGCTCTCTGTGTTTCCTCCGCAGCACTTCGTTGGGGCGATGGAAGCCATCGATGAGATCACGGAGATGGTGCAGGCGCTTCTCGACGCAGGTGCAGCCTACGTCGTCGATGACCCCGACTATCCGGACGTCTACGCATCCATCGAGGCCACGAAGAACTTCGGCTACGAATCGAATTATTCCCGGGAGCAGATGGAGACCTTCTTTGCCGAGCGCGGCGGTGACCCGGACCGCCCCGGTAAGCGTGATCCGCTAGATGCCTTGATTTGGCGTGCCCACCGCGAGGGCGAACCCGCCTGGGAATCTCCTTTTGGTCCGGGGCGTCCGGGCTGGCACATTGAGTGTTCTGCCATCGCGACCAACCGGCTCGGCTCCAGCTTCGATATTCAGGGTGGAGGTTCGGATCTCAAGTTTCCGCACCACGAGTTTTCTGCGGCGCATGCTGAGGCCGCCCGTGGTGTCAAACGCATGGCCCAGTCCTATGTGCACACCGGCATGATTGGCTTGGAGGGCACCAAGATGTCCAAGTCTTTGGGTAACCTGGTCTTCGTCCACAAGCTAGTGGAGGCAGGCGTTGATCCCTCTGCGATTCGCCTTGGAGTATTCTCCAGCCACTACCGTGAGGACCGGGACTGGTCCGACGAGGTCCTGCACACCGCGCAGGAGCGTTTGGAGCGCTGGCGCACGGCCTCCCGAAACCCAGGAACCGTGGAAGAGATCAAGGACGTTGTCCACAACGTGCGCCAAGCGTTGGCAGACGATGTGGATACCCCACGCGCTATTGCGGTTCTTGATCAGTGGGCTGAGAATGCCCCAGGGGCAGCGGAAGCGTCCGAAGAAGCATCTAACGTTCTGCGCACTGCAGTTAATTCCTTGCTGGGCGTGCGCCTCTAGGAAACTTCAGGCATGATTTAGCTCATGACGATTCGTGCAGAATTCCAGCCCACCGTTGATGAGTTCATGTCCAACCTGCAGTCCTTCGCTACCGGGGATTACCTCAAGGAAGAGGAGAAGGAGTTCTGGGAGGCACCGTTTGATGCTTCGGTGCTCCCAGACCTCCGCTCTATCTTGGAGTCCTTCCTCGAGGACCTGGATAAACTTCCAGATGATCCAGATGGTGGTCTCCTGGGAGCTGCGGTGCGTCCTTCCGTCGAGAAGCTCGCAGCTTTCAACCGCAAGAACGCCGACGCTGTACTTGAGCCGGAGGAGAAGGAGGAGCTCACCGAGTTTATTCACTTGGCCTCCGCAGCAACAGGTGCAGATGATGAAGCCCTCGCGCAGCTACCGGAGCTGGATTTCTAATTGACTGATACCGATCAGACCGCACATACCTGTCGTCCCGCCGCGATCTTCTGGGACATGGACGGCACACTCACTAACTCTGAACCTTTATGGGAAGAGGCCACCTTTTACCTCTCCGAAACGTTGGGGCGCCGGCTGACACCTACTGAGCGTTTGGCGACGGTCGGCTCGACCTTCGAGGACACGCTCGCGATCTGCGCTGACAAAGCCGGCGTCGAGCTCCAGTCTGGTGATAGCGAACGCTACCGCATGCTCATGTTCGACTACGTAAAGTCGCTTTTTTCCGATCATCTCGAGATATTCCCGGGAATTTCGGAGCTTCTTGGTGAGCTCAAGGATGCGGGAATGCCGATGATGGTGACCACGAACACTGAGCGCTACGTGGCGGATTCCGCAATCGCGGCGTTGGGCCGAGACTATTTCGTTGACACGATCTGCGGCGACGAGGTTCCCCACGGCAAACCAGCTCCTGATATGTATGCCGAGGCTGCCCGCCGGGTAGGTGCTCGACCCCAGGATTGCCTCGTATTCGAGGATTCGGCGGCAGGTATGCGCGCGGCGGTCGCCGCTGGCTGCTCCGTCATTGGCCTGCCGGAAGGGGAGCACGTTACAGTCCCAGACGAGGTCACTGTCATCGCCGAACTGCGAGGCAGCGGGCACCGCCACCTGGAAGGTGCGACGGCGCGCGATATTTATGAGTGGTATCAGCGCTTGCGCTCACTGTAGCCGGAGAATTTCGGCCGGGGTGCAGAATTTTATGCAGCGGTGTGGAAGAATATTCCTTTGTGAAGAATTTTGAAAGCCTGTTTGAGGAACTGTCCCAGAAGATCGCCGAACGCCCCGAAGGCTCCGGCACCGTGGAAGCCTTCGATAAAGGAATCCACCACTTGGGCAAGAAAATCATCGAAGAGGCTGGCGAAGTGTGGATTGCGGCCGAGTACCAGTCCGATGAGGAACTCGCTGAGGAGATGTCGCAACTGCTGTACTGGCTCCAGGTTATGGCGCATAAGCGCGGCCTGAAGCTCGAGGATATTTATTCCTACCTTTAGTCGGCCCCTTGCCGTCCTAGTACACAGCCAACATCGCAGTCAGCGTAGAAAGTACCGCACACCAATGATCAAAATTGCCGTCCCCAACAAGGGGTCCCTGTCCGAGGCCGCCCTCGAAATCCTGAAGGAAGCTGGATACAAAGGCCGTGGACACAACAAGTCACTCAACGTCGTGGATGAGGAGAACGGAGTCGAGTTCTTCTTCCTGCGCCCAAAGGATATTGCCATCTACGTGGCGCAGGGCGTCCTGGATCTGGGCATCACCGGCCGTGATTTGGCACTGGATTCCCGCGCAAAGTTCAACGAAGTTCTAGCCCTGAATTTTGGCGGCTCCACCTTCCGCTATGCCGCACCGGCGGGGGAGGAGTGGGACGTCGCCAAGCTGCAGGGC
Organism: Corynebacterium sp. HMSC069E04; assembly: GCF_001813175.1. Classification (NCBI taxonomy): domain Bacteria; kingdom Bacillati; phylum Actinomycetota; class Actinomycetes; order Mycobacteriales; family Corynebacteriaceae; genus Corynebacterium; species Corynebacterium sp. HMSC069E04. The sequence continues at coordinate 7,666 of NZ_KV811642.1, forward strand.
AAGCGTATTGCCACGTCTTATCCCAACGTGGTTCGTGATAACCTCGCAGCCAATGGCATCGACGCGCAAGTCATCCGCCTTGACGGTGCGGTCGAGATTTCGATTCACCTTGGTGTCGCAGATGTCATTGCCGATGTGGTTTCCACAGGCACCACACTGCGCCAGCAGGGCCTTGAGCCCTTCGGTGAGCCCATCGTGACTTCGGAGGCTGTGGTGATTAAGCGCGAAGGCGAAGACGTCACTGCAGATGAGAACGTTGTGCTCAGCCGCATCCGCGGAATCCTCAATGCACGCCACTTCGTCATGCTCGACTACAACGTGGCAGAGGAAAAGCTGCCTGAGGTCGAAGCAGTGACTCCTGGTCTGACGGGACCGACCATCTCTCCTTTGGCCCGGGAAGGCTGGGTCGCTGTGCGCGTCATGGTTCCCCGCAAGTTGGCGAATCAAGTTATGGACAGCCTCGAAGGGCTCGGAGCAGAAGCGATTCTCGCTTCAGATCTGCGCATTGCCCGCTTTTAGGGGGATATTCCAAACATTTTATTCGCGCACCTAGCTACTATGGTGGCTGACCATCATCGTTCTTCGATTTTTATGCAAGGAGTCAGCCCCGATGGCAAAGACAACAAAGAAGGATGCTCAGCCAGAGGCCAAGGAGACCAAGGACGTGAAGTCTCAGGTCGAGGAAAAGGCCACTAACAAGTCTTCGAAGGCCCCGTCTAGCAAGAAGACGCGTACTGAGACTGATCTTCTCGGCTCCGTGGAGGTTCCGAGTGATGCGTACTACGGCGTTCACACGCTGCGCGCTATCGAGAACTTCCAGATTTCCTACGTGACCATCAACACCATCCCGGATTTCATCCGCGGTATGGTGCAGGTCAAGAAGGCCACCGCGATGGCTAACCGCCGTCTGCACGTCCTTCCTAAGAAGAAAGCAGAGGCAATCATCTGGGCTTGTGACCAGATCCTGGAAGAAGGCCGCTGCATGGACCAGTTCCCGCTGGATGTCTTCCAGGGCGGTGCTGGTACCTCCCTCAACATGAACACCAACGAGGTTGTAGCCAACCTGGCGCTCGAGTACCTCGGTGAGGAAAAGGGTTCCTACGACGTCATCAACCCAAACGATGATGTCAACATGTCCCAGTCCACCAATGACGCGTACCCAACCGGCTTCCGCTTGGGCATCTACTACGCCATGGAGGACCTCATCGAGCGCATCGATGCCCTGCAGGCAGCATTCCACGCCAAGGGCAATGAGTTCGTTGACATCCTGAAGATGGGCCGCACCCAGTTGCAGGATGCCGTTCCGATGACCCTTGGTGATGAATTCAAGGCCTTTGCGCACAACCTTGCGGAAGAGCAGGCCATCCTGCGCGACGCCCAGAAGCGTCTGCTGGAGATCAACCTCGGCGCAACCGCTATCGGCACTGGCGTGAACACCCCGGCCGGCTACCGCCACCAGGTCACCGCCGCACTGTCCGAGGTCACTGGTCTGGAGATTAAGACCGCCCGCGATCTCATTGAAGCAACCTCTGACTGTGGTGCTTATGTACTGCTGCACTCCACCATCAAGCGTGCGGCAATGAAGCTGGCCAAGATTTCTAACGACTTGCGCCTGCTGTCTTCTGGTCCGCGCGCGGGCCTGGCAGAGATCAACCTGCCGCCGCGTCAGGCTGGTTCCTCCATCATGCCGGGTAAGGTCAACCCGGTTATCCCGGAGGTTGTTAACCAGGTCTGCTTCAAGATCTTCGGTAATGACCACGTGGTCACCATGGCGGCTGAGGCTGGCCAGCTGCAGCTCAACGTCATGGAGCCGGTCATCGGTGAGGCACTGTTCCAGTCCATCCGCATTATGGGCAACGCCGTCGATACCCTGCGCGAGAAGTGCGTCACGGGCATCACCGCAAACGCTGATGTGTGCCGCGCTTACGTGGAGAACTCCATTGGTATCGTCACTTACCTGAACCCGTTCATCGGCCACCACAACGGTGACATGATTGCTAAGGAGTCCCTCAAGACCGGCAAGGGAGTCAAGGACCTAGTTCTGGAGAAGGGCCTGCTCGACGAAGAGACTCTCAACAAGGTTCTGTCTGTAGAGAACCTCATGCACCCAGAATTCCGCGGTCAGCTCTACATCGACGAATAAAGCTGTGCCACAGCACTAGCGTATAGAAACGCTGATGCTGCACGCCACGCGCCCGCGCTACCTTCAACGAGGCAGCGCGGGCGCGTCGTTTTCTTTCAGTGGCTGTCCATCTCTCAAGCCCCTCGGCCCTCCTTCGAGCGAAGGGGGTGTGTAAACGGACACAATCGGGCCTGGAATCTCGCTAATGCCACATAAGTAGGGCAGAATAGAGACTGTCAGTTCTCGCGCCCAGGTCGTGTGCGGACCGTCGCGCGATTCACCCCATACTGCAGATCACCTGCACATATTGGAGTTACATAATGGTTGTTGTGCACATCATTATCGTCCTCGCGGCGATTTATCTCGGTGCCCGAATTGGTTCGATCGGCATTGGCATGGCCGGCGGCTTGGGTGTCCTGCTTCTCGGCCTGAGCGGCGTTCCCGTTACACGCGAAGACATTCCTTTCGATGTCATCGGCATCATCATGACTGTTATCGCGGCCATTGCTGCTATGCAACGCGCCGGCGGCATGGACTATCTGGTCTACCTCGCCGAGAAATTCCTTCGCAAGAATCCTAAGAAGATCACGTTCTATGCCCCTGTCGTGACCTGGCTTATGACCGTTCTGGCGGGTACCGGCCACACGGCATTTTCTACGCTTCCCGTCATCGTTGAGGTGGCCAAGGAAGGCAAGGTTCGCCCATCCCGTCCGCTGTCCATCTCTGTGGTGGCCTCACAAATGGCCATCTGTGCCTCGCCCATTTCCGCCGCCGTGGTGTTGCTAGCCTCCCTCTTGGAGCCGATGAACGTGGGCTACTTGCAGATCCTCGCTGTGCTCATTCCGGCGACATTTCTTTCCATTTTCCCTGCCGCGTGGATTGCCAACCGTTCCGGGGCGGAGCTAGAAGATGATCCCGTATACCAGGAACGCAAGACCCAAGGCCTGGTAAAGATGCCGCAGGGCTCCCACAATTACAGCCCGGTACAGGGCGCTAAGACCTCCGTCATCATCTTCCTCGTTGCCATCGTCATCGTTATGCTGTGGGCCACCCTGACATCTTCTCAGGTGGGACTCATCGAAGAGCCGACTCTGCCCCGCAATGAGGCCATCATGACGGTGATGCTCACTGCCGCAACCCTTATCGTGATGATCACCAAGATCTCCGCTGGCGACGTACTTAATACGCCAGTGTTCAAGTCGGGCATGTCCGCCTGTATCTGTGTGCTTGGTGTGGCCTGGTTGGGCACCACGCTCATTAACCACTACATGGAGGACATTCAGGCCATCTCCGGCTCCGTCATCGAATCCGCCCCTTGGCTGCTGGCCGTCGTGCTCTTCTTTGCTGCGGCGCTGCTGTACTCGCAAGCCGCGACCACCAAGGCTCTCATGCCGGCTGCTCTGGCCCTCGGCGTCAACCCACTGACCGCTGTGGCTGCCTTCCCTGCGGTATCCGCTCTGTTCATCCTGCCGACCTACCCGACCCTGTTGGCAGCCGTTGAGATGGATGACACCGGCTCGACGCGCATCGGCAAAGCTGTCTTCAATCACCCGTTCATCATCCCCGGCACCGTCAGCATCGCCTTGTCTGTCCTCCTGTGCTACGCCTTCGGTGCGGTCCTGCTTTAGCATCATCGAGAAATTATCTAATGTTGCTCAAGAGGCTTCTTTAGAGCGCTAAGCTGGTGGGCATGACTACGCAACCTTCTGATGTTGACATTGCCCAAGCCCACCAGCTCGAACCCATCACAGATATTGCCGCCCGCGCTGGAATCCCAGCGCCCGCCCTCATCCCTTATGGGCAGAACAAAGCCAAGGTGGATATCACCCAGGTTGGGGATGCCCCCGCCGATGGCAAGCTGGTACTCGTCACTGGCGTCTCTCCGACACCAGCCGGCGAGGGAAAGTCCACCGTACTTATCGGTTTGACCGATGCCCTCACACAGCTTGGTAAGAAGGCAATCGTCGCGCTTCGCGAACCTTCTCAAGGCCCCGTCATGGGTATCAAGGGCGGCGCTGCGGGCGGCGGCTACTCGCAGGTTGTGCCGATGGAGGATATCAACCTTCATTTCACCGGTGACTTCCACGCTATCGCCGCGGCCACCAACACCTTGGCCGCCATCATCGATAACCACATCCACCAAGGCAACGCCCTCAACATCGATCCGCGCCGCATCACCTGGCAGCGCTGCGTTGACGTCAATGACCGCGCTCTGCGCAACGTCGTCACCGGTCTTGGCGGCCCAGCGCACGGAGTGCCGGGGGAGACCGGATTCACCATTACTGCGGCGTCGGAAATCATGGCCATCCTCGGTCTCGCTACCGATTTGGCAGACCTGAAGAAACGCCTCGGTGATATCACTGTGGGCTACACCTATGACCAGCAACCGGTAACCGCCCGCGACTTGGGCGCAGAGGGCGCACTCACCGCCCTGATGCGCGATGCGCTGAACCCCAACTTAGTCCAGACCCTGGGCGGTACGCCGGCTTTCGTCCACGGCGGTCCTTTCGCCAACATCGCTCATGGCTGCAACACACTGTTGGCCACCCAAACTGCTATGCGCTTCGGCGATATCGTCCTCACGGAAGCAGGTTTCGGGGCGGACCTCGGTGGCGAGAAATTCATGGACATCAAGTCCCGCTTTGGTGAGCTTGATGTCGCTGGCGCGGTCGTCGTGGCAACGATCCGCTCCCAGAAGTACAACGGCGGGCAGCCGCGCGAGGAGCTCACCACGGAGAACCTGGAAGCCCTGAAGAAGGGCGTGGTCAACCTCGAGCGCCACGTGGAGAACCTGCGAAAGTTCGGGCTTCAGCCAGTGGTCGCTCTCAACCTCTTTGGGAGCGATACCGAGGCCGAGCGCGAGTTCATGCGTCAGTGGGCGGCCGACTTCGACGTGGCTCTTGAAGAAGCAGAGGTGTGGGCGAAGGGTGGTGCAGGGGCGACTGCGCTGGCTGAGCGCCTTCTGGACAACCTCTCCCAAGGCTCCTCCCGCCAGCTCTACGACCCCGCTGAAGGAATTGAGAGCTCCATCGACACTATCGCCAAGGAAATCTACCGCGCCGAGCGGGTGGAGTATTCTTCCAAGGCTCTCAAGGACTTGAAGTACATCAAGGACAATGGTTGGGAGCAGTTCCCAGTCGTCATTTCCAAGACCCAGTACTCCTTCTCGGATGATCCGAGCCAGCTCGGCGCTCCGGAAGGCCACGTCCTCCACGTCCGCGAACTGCAGCCGCGCACCGGCGCTGGTTTCATCGTTGCCCTAACCGGTGACGTCATGACCATGCCGGGCCTGCCAAAGAAGCCCGCAGCGAACAACATCGACGTTGCCGCTGACGGTTCGATCTCCGGCTTGTTCTAAGCCGCGGCACGGTCTTACGCAGCGCGACGGTCTACGAGGCCTGGTCGGGCCACCCGGGATACTCGGGTGGCGTAGCGCCAAAAGCCGGGCAGAGGTCTTGGAACGAGCACCAACCACACAGCTTTGACGTCTTCGGCCTGAAATCTCCGGCCTTGCCATCGCCTTCGATTTTGGCCCAGAGCTCGCCTAGGTCACGCTCGAAGTACTCGAGCTCTTCTGGCCCAGGCGTGAGGAACATTGAATCCAAGACCTTGAGGTACATCAGCCGCAGCTGCGTGGGGATGGTGCCGAGAAGCCGCCAGTACACCAGCGCGTAGAAATTCATTTGGAATTGCGCGTCCTGGGAATACCGGGGAAGCGGCTTCTTTCCCGTCTTATAGTCCACCACGCGCACCTCGCCAGTGGGGGCAACGTCTACGCGGTCGATGAACCCACGGACAGGCACACCGTTTGGCAAGACGGTATCGACGTACATCTCGCACTCGTGGGCGTCGAAACCTTGGGGGTTTTCCATCTGGAAATAGCCCTTGATGAGCTGGCGTGCTTCGACGAAGAAATCCAGCTCCTCGGGCTCGGGTACCAATTCACGCAGCTCCGGATCGGAGTCGAGCATCACCGCCCATTCCGGCTTGATCATCTTCACCGCGGCCGGGTACTCACGTTGCTCACGGGGTAGCTGGTGCATCTTCTCCAGCACAGCGTGGACCAGCGTTCCCTTGACCTGGGCTTGTGTCTTAGGTTCAGGCAGCTTGTCAATGGCCCGGAAGCGATAGAGCAGAGGGCATTGCTTGTAATCGGAGGCACGGGAAGGGGAGAGGGCTAGTCTTTTCGGCATAGTGTTTCTCAGCCTAGCGCATAGCCCACCGCAAACCTTCCCGCATCTCCCGACCGTCCGTGGCAAGCTAGATGGCATGAGCACTACGCACGATTTTCTTGATTTCATCGCAGCCAGCCCCTCGTCCTATCACGCAGCTGAAGAGGTGGCGCGCACGCTCGTCGCCGCCGGTTTTAGCCGCCAAGATGAGTCTGCCGAATGGTCAGCTGCACCAGGTGGTCACGTCATGGTCCGGGGTGGTGCGGTCATGGCATGGTATGTCCCCGAAGGCGCCGGCCCGGATTCCGGCTTCCGCATTATCGGCTCCCACACCGATTCACCTGGCCTGGCTCTCAAGCCCACCCCGGACTTCGATTCCGCAGGGTGGCAGCAGGTAGCCGTCGAGGTCTATGGCGGGGTGCTTCTCCACAGCTGGTTCGACCGCGAGCTCACCGTCGGCGGCCAGGTCATCACGAAGGATGGCAGCCGCCACTTGGTCAATACCGGCCCCTTGCTGCGCTTGCCTTCCTTGGCGATCCACCTCTACCGCAAAGATGAGTTCAAGCCGGATCGCCAGCGCCACATGCAGCCGGTGCTCTCCGTGGGTACCCCGGAGACGTCGGTGATGGGGGTCGTCGGCAAGCAGCTTGGCGTAGACCCAGAGGATATCGCTTCCTTCAACCTGATTACCGCGGATGCCCAGCGCGGTGAGGTCTTTGGCGCCGGCGAAAAGCTCATCGCTGCCGGGCGCATGGACAACCTTTCTTCCGTTCATGCTTCGCTGCGTGCCCTGCTCGCTGCTGCAAAGTACGCCGACTCCATCGAGCACAAGGACGTCCTCGTCATGGCGGCCTTTGATCACGAAGAGGTGGGCTCCTCTTCGCGCTACGGCGCAGGCGGCCCGATCCTGGGGGATATCCTGACCCGCACCGCCCGTGCCCTCGGCGCGAACGAGGAGCAGCGTTTCCAGATGTTTGCGCGCTCCAGCTGTGTCTCGGCCGACGCCGCGCACTCCGTGCACCCCAACTACGCCGAAAAGCACGATCCCACGCATCACCCAATCATCGGCCACGGCCCGGTGACCAAGATCAACGGCAACCAGCGCTATGCTTCCGACGCTAATACCGTGGCCCTGTGGGAATCCGCCTGCCGCCGTGCGGACGTTCCGGTCCAGCGATTCGTGGGAAATAACGACGTGCCCTGTGGCTCCACCATCGGACCGATTTCCGCCACCCGTTTGGGCATCCCCACCGTCGACGTGGGAGTCCCAATGCTGTCCATGCACTCGGCCCGCGAGCTGGTGGGCGAGCGCGACCAACTATGGCTTGGTAACGCCCTTGAGGCATACTTGGTGGGTTAATCCTTGCCACCTTCAACTATGTGAAAGGTTCCCACGCCATGGCTTATTCCGGCCCCTTCCGCTACGGCGACCGCGTGCAGCTCACCGATGCCAAGCGGCGTCACTACACCATCGTCCTCGAGGAGGGAGGCCAGTTCCATTCGCACAAGGGCATCATCAACCACGATGATGTCGTCGGCATGGATGAAGGCTCCGTCATCGATTCGACTCTGGGTAGCTCCTTCCTCCTGTTCCGCCATCTCATGGTGGACCATGTCCTGTCGATGCCACGGGGTGCCGCGGTGATCTATCCCAAAGACTCCGCGCAGATTCTGGTCGAAGGCGATATCTTCATGGGCGCGCGCGTGCTCGAGGCCGGCGCCGGTTCCGGCGCGCTCTCGATGACGCTGTTGCGCGCCGTGGGGCCGGAAGGCCACGTTTTCTCCTATGAGGTGCGCGATGACCACTTGGAATACGCCGTGGATAACGTCACCGAATACTTCGGTAAACAGCCCGAATGGTGGAGCCCGCGTCTGGGAGACCTGGCCGATGTCACCGTCGAGGAGCTGGGCGGCCCCGTGGACCGCGTCATCCTAGACATGCTCGAGCCCTGGGAGCACCTTGAGAAGGTACGCGACATCCTCATCCCGGGCGGCGTTTTCATGACCTATGTGGCCACCGTGCCGCAGCTGATGAAGGTCATGGAGGGCATCCGCGAGCTCAAGTGCTTTACGGAGCCGCGGGCCTGGGAGTCCCTCGTGCGTGAATGGAAGGTGGAAGGTTTGGCCACCCGCCCGGAGCATCGCATGAACGCGCACACCGCGTTTCTGATCTGGACGCGCCGGCTTGCCGACGGCGTCACTCCACCCCGCCCGCAGCGCCGCGCGCGAAAATAAGCCCCGAGGTTAAACGTGGCGCACTGCGCGCTAGGGTGGACTCTATGAACGATGCCACTCATTCCCAGGAACTTGGCCAGCAGCGTCGCCAGATAGAGCAGCTCGCTGAACGCAATGCCAAGCTTGCTGCCCTGTTGAAAGATGCGCGCACGAAGCTTCAGCAGATGCTCGCGGAGGTTGACGCCCTTGCGGAGCCTGCCTCCACATACGGTGTCTTTCTGGGCTATTCCGGGCGCGCGCATGATTCACGCCGTGACGCCGAAGTTTATACCAATGGCCGAGCCATGCGGGTCAAGATTTCGCCGAACCTGGAGCCCGGCTCCCTGAAAGTAGGGCAGCAGGTGCGCTTGGGCGAGGGCTTCGTCGTCGTGGAGGCCTGCGCCCCGGTAAATACGGGCGCGCTGGCGACGATCCAAGAACGTCTCGGCACCGACCGCGCCGTGGTCATCAATTCCTCTGGTGAAGAGCAGGTTGTTCTCCTCGCTGCAGCGTTGCGGGATACCGTGCGCGCCGGCGATACCCTCTTGGTTGAGCCCAAATCTGGTGTAGCCACCGAACGCGTGCACAAGACTGAGGTAGCACAGCTCACGCTGGAGGAAGTTCCTGACGTCTCCTACGAGGACATCGGCGGTTTGGATGAGCAGATCTCCCTCATCCGTGACTCCGTCGAGCTGCCTTTCCTGCACCCGGAGCTCTACCGCCAGTACGATCTCCAGCCGCCCAAGGGCGTACTGCTCTACGGCCCGCCGGGCTGCGGAAAGACGCTTATCGCCAAGGCGGTGGCGCATTCGCTGTCCGCGTCGCTGGGAGCTAGTGCCCCCAGCTACTTCCTCAATGTGAAGGGCCCAGAACTGCTCAACAAGTTCGTGGGCGAGACTGAGCGCCGCATCCGCCTCATCTTCGAGCGCGCCCGCGAGCTAGCCTCCGAGCCCACCGAGGATGGCAGCCAGCGCCCGGTCATCATCTTCTTCGATGAGATGGAGTCCATCTTCCGCACCCGTGGTTCCGGCGTGTCCTCCGATATGGAAACCACCGTCGTCCCGCAGCTGTTGACGGAGCTGGACGGTGTGGAAAAGCTCAGCAACGTCATCGTCATCGGTGCCACCAACCGTGAGGAACTCATCGACCCCGCCATCATGCGCCCGGGGCGCCTCGACATCAAGATCCGCATCAACCGCCCGACCAAACAGGGCGCACGCGAAATTTTCGCCCGTCACTTCCCGGAATCCGTCCCCCACGAGGGTGATCTTTCACAGCTCATCGATACCGCGGTGGACGCTCTCTACGCCGAGCGGCCCTTTCTCACTCTGCACTTCGCTAACGCGGATCCGCGCGTGCTGCACTACCGGGACTTCGTGTCTGGCGCCATGATTGCCAACATCGTCTCCCGTGCCAAGAAGCTAGCGATTAAGGAAGCGTTGGACGCAACAAACTCTGCTGGGGGAGCGCAGCCCGCAGGTATCACCGCCGCGCACCTGCACCAGGCCATCGCGGCCGAGCAGGCAGAATCTGAATACGTACCGACTTCTGCCAACCCGGAGGAGTGGGCGAAGATCGTCGCCGGTACCTCCGCTGGCGCGCATGTCACCGGGGTCGAATTGATGGGAGTACAACCGTGAGCCGTGTTCTAGGAACCGAAACTGAATATGGAATCTCCACGCCGTCCAACCCGGCGTTATCACCGATTGTGACCTCCACCCATGCTGTTGTGGCTTATGCCGCCCTGCATACCGGTGCGCGCTCCCGCTGGGATTTTCGGGAGGAGCACCCACTGCGCGATAGCCGCGGCTTCGATCTCAAGCGCTACCACACGGTGCCCGTGGTGGACCCGAATGCCTTGGGTGTGGCCAACGTGGTGAGCGCTAATGGCGCGCGTTTCTACGTCGATCACGCCCATCCGGAGTACTCCTCGCCGGAGTGCACGAATGCCTGGGATGCCATGCTTTACGACGCCTCCGGCGACCTGATCCTTCGTCGCGCAGGGGAGGCCGTAGCATCGCTGACCGCTCAGGGCACGTCCGTGTTGGCCACGCATGATCCCTGCCCACCGCTGAAGTTCTACAAGAACAACGTGGACGGTAAGGGGGCTTCCTATGGCAGCCACGAAAACTACCAGTACTCCAGGGATACTGACTTCGATGACATTGCCCAGGGATTGATTCCTTTCTTCGTCGCTCGCCAGGTGGTCACCGGTGCCGGACGCGTGGGATTGGGTGCTGATGGTGAAGAACCTGGTTTCCAGATCTCACAACGCGCGGACTATATCGAGCAGGAGATCTCCCTGGAAACCACCCTCAACCGCGGCATCATCAACACCCGTGATGAACCACATGCGGTCGCCGAGGACTTCGGTCGCCTGCACGTCATCATCGGTGATGCCACGATGTCCCATACCTCGACGCTGCTCAAGCTGGGCATGACCTCGCTGGTACTCGATGCCATCGAGAGCGGCGTGGACTTTAGTGACCTGCGCCTAGCAGAGCCGGTGGAGGAGGTGCAGCGGGTGAGCCGCGACCTCACTGTGACTCATAAGCTGGCGCTTCGCGACGGCCGCCACCTCACCGCCCTCGACATCCTCGCCGTCTACCGGGAGAGGGTCACCGCCACCACTGAGGCGGATGAAAAGGTGCTCGCCGCCTGGGATGAGGTTGTCGCGCTTTTGGCTGATAATCCGCTCAAGGCCGCCCACCTGCTGGATTGGGTGGCCAAGTATCGCTTGATTAAAGGCTACCTTGACCGCGGCGTCGCGGCCGATGATCCGAAGCTGGCTCTGATCGATTTGCAGTACACAGACATCGACCCCGCAAAATCCCTTTACCATGCGCTCGTGCGCAAGGGACAGATGCGCACCCTGGTCAGTGAGGAAGAGATCGCAGCGGCAGCAGAGACGCCGCCCAGCGACACCCGCGCCTACCTGCGCGGCCACGCTACCCGAAAGTTCGGGGAGGATGTCCTGGCTGCGTCCTGGCAGTCACTGACCTTCCGCATCGGTGAGGCCGAGGGAGCCAATTCTGGAACCGCCTGCGTGGCGCTCGACGACACCACAAGACTCGGGCAAGACGAGGTGGGCGCTCTACTGGAATCTGCGGGCAGTGCCGCCGACTTCGTTGATAGTTTGCGCCAGCTCGGGGTGCGAATCGAGTACCCTACACTGTATTAGCGCAGCATTCTCCACTCGCGAAAGGAGCTCTCACCATGAGCGGACAGCAGTCCCAGATTAATGCCGGTGGCGGTAACGGGCAGGGAGGTGATTCCTCGGAATTCGATGCCGGACAAGTCAGCATCAACAGCGCGGGTACCGATGATCTTCTCGATGAGATTGACGGCCTCCTGGAATCCAACGCCGAGGAGTTTGTGCGCTCCTACGTCCAAAAGGGCGGCGAATAAAGGTGGAGCAGCCCTCCGGTAGCGCCCCCGTTTATGCACGGCGGATTATGGGCATCGAAACCGAGTACGGCATCACTGCGAGCGCAAGCGATGGACAGCGGGTGATGTCCCCGGATGAGATCGCCCGCGTACTTTTCCGGCCCATCGTGTCGACGTACTCCTCCTCGAATATCTTTAGCCCCAACGCCTCCCGCCTCTACCTCGACGTCGGCTCCCACCCGGAGATCGCTACCGCCGAGTGCGATAGCCTGAGCCAGCTCATTGCCTATGAGCGCGCCGGCGATGCCATGGTCAACCGCATGGCCGTGCAGGCGGAGGAAGCCCTAGCGGACGAGGGGGAGAAGCGCGCCGTCTATCTGTTCAAGAACAACGTCGATTCTGCGGGCAATTCCTACGGCTGCCACGAGAACTACCTCATCGGCCGCCACGTGGTGCTCAAGGACCTCGGCAAAGCTCTCCTGCCATTCATGATCACCCGGCAGCTCATCTGTGGCGCGGGGATGATTAGACCTGCTAAGGGTGAGGAACCGGCGCGTTTCGTGCTCTCACAGCGTGCCGACCAAGTCTGGGAAGGTGTGTCCTCCGCGACGACTCGCTCGCGGCCCATCATCAATACCCGCGATGAACCACACGGGGATTCGAAGCGTTTCCGTCGCATGCACGTTATCGTCGGCGACTCCAATATGGCTGAGCCCACGATGGCCGTCAAAGTTGGCTCCACGCTGCTCATGCTGGAGATGCTGGAGGCCGGTTTTGAGGTGCCGAACCTCTCGGTTCTCGAACCTATTCAACACATCCGCGCCATCGCGCTCGACCCGACCGGTCGCACCCAGCTCCCGCTTGAGGGAGGCGGCAGCACCACCGCGCTCGCCATGCAGCAAGAGCTCTGTACCGCCGCTGAGCGTTGGCTGGAACACCGCGAGGACACAGGCACGCCAACGGCTGAGCTGGCCCGTGTCGTGGACTTGTGGAAGCGCACCCTTGCGGCCATCGACACTCAGGATTTCTCCGATGTTGACCGCGAGATCGACTGGGTCATCAAGCGCAGCCTGCTGGAGCGCTACCGCGAACGCTTAGGCGGGGATTGGGCGCATCCCAAGCTGGCACAGATTGACCTGACCTACCACGACATCCGTCCCGGCCGTGGCCTCTACAGCGTATTGGAGCAGCGCGGCATGGTGAAGCGATGGATCGACGATGCTGCAATCGATGCCGCCGTCGACACCGCCCCGCCAACCACCCGCGCCAAGCTGCGCGGGGAGTTTCTCGCTGTTGCCCGCGAGCTCGACGCCGCGGTAACGGTGGATTGGACGCGGATGAAGGTCAACCGCCCGGAGCCCATGACCGAGGAATTCTCCGATCCCTTCGTATCCGAAGATCCGCGCCTAGATGGGTTGTTAGACTACATGCGTTCGCACCCAGGCTCGTAGAGCCGTAGAGCTGATCAAGGAACCTGCCACTATGCCTTCAGCAGATCGCACTGCAGCCCGGACGCCGGTCAGAGACCGCGCTATCGAAAGGCTCACCAACCTCACCTTTGCGCTGCATGGCGCCGCGCACCAAGGCGGGGTTCCTGACCGCAGCGCAGCCTGGATTCGCAGCCACGTCGAGGGCTACCAGTCTCGCAGCGACGAGGCTTTTCAGAAACAACTTTCCCGCGACATTGTGACCCTGCAGCGCGCTGGTGTTCCGGTAGTGCATAGCAGTGGGGCAGAAGGTTCGCTGTACCGGCTCGATCCCGAAAGCTACCAGCTACCTCCCGTCGATTTCACGCCACAGGAGGCCATGGTGTTGGGCGTAGCCGGCGGCATTGGCACACCGGGAGGCTTAAGCGATTTCAGCTTGTCCGCGTGGACCAAGCTGGCTGCCTCGGGCGCCTCCCGCGATTTGAGCGGAGCGCCCGTCTACACCGCTGTCAACGACATGACCAGGCTGAGCCCGGAGCTCGTCACCGCGGTGATTACCGCCGTGCGTGCAGGGCTGCGCATATCCTTTGATTATTACGCTACGCCCTCTGCCGAAGCAGTTCGCCGCCACATGGATCCCTGGGGGCTGGTCAACCACCGAGATCGCGTCTACCTTGTCGGCTGGGACGTGGACCGCCAGGCACCTCGGACTTTCCGTGCCACCCGCGTGGACAACGTCAAGCGTTCGCGTCATGCAGCCACACACCTCGAGCCCACCGCACCACTGCAAGATCTCGTTGTGGAGGCACTAAACCGTGGCGATACCGTGGACGCTCTCCTTGACGTACCAGAGGGGCAAGCTGTCGAACTTGTCGACGCCGGACGCAGGCGCGAGGACAACCTCGTAGAACTCACCGCCGTGCGGCGGGATTGGCTGGTGCGCACGGCGGCCGGTTATGCCCCGGACGTGGTCGTGGTTGAACCGGCAGAAGTGCGTGCCGACATCATCACACTCTTAAGTATCGGCGGTACCGGTGCGATGGTGGCTGAGACCACGGGGACGACAAAGGCACCGACAGAGGAGGCCCACCGTGGCTGATCAACCTCGCAAGCTGCAATCGCTGGTTCGTTCCCTCAACCTCATCCCTTACCTGCGTAACCACCCGGGGTTGACCCCGATGGAGGCCGCGGAGGATTTGGGGATGACCCCGGTGGAGCTCAAGGACGCCATCGACCGGCTCTTCTGCTCCGGGGTGGGCCGCAATACCGAAGACCTCATCGACTTAAGCTTTAGCTACCGCGATGGCATCGAGATTTACAACGACCAAGGCCTCACCCAGGCACTGCGTCTGACCCCCACCGAGGCCGGTGCACTATTGCTCACCCTTGAGTCTTTAGAAGCGATGCCGGGGCTTGTCGACGTCTCCGCGGTCCATTCCGCCGCCGCCAAGCTGCGCGGAATCATGGATGTAAAGACCGCCGCCATCTATGACTCCCTGGCCACGATTGATCCCGAAGAATCGCAGGTACAAGCAGCACTAGCGGGGGCCGTCGACAAGCGCCAGCAAGTGCGTTTTACCTACTGGAGTATGTCCTCCAACCGGACCAGCGAGCGTACCGTGCATCCGGCCCGCATCTTCATCGTGGATGGCGAGCCCTACCTCGTGGCATGGGATGACTCAGTGGGGGACCACCGCACCTTCCGCCTCGACCGCATGAGTGATGTCGAGGTACTCGAAGCTTCCGCTACCCCGCACGTACGAGAGCTGGATTTCAACCCAGACTCACCCTTTGGTCTAGATCACACTCTTGTTGCGGAGCTGGAGATTAACCAAGAATTCACCTGGCTAGCAGAACACTACGACATCACTCTAGGCGAAACACTTGAAAATGGGTTCATAGCTGCGCAGATGCCCGTCGGATCCGAGACATGGTTTAGTCGTTTCGCCCTCGGGCAAGCTGACCGTTTGCGGGTCGTGGGGCCCCAGAAGCTTGTCGAGGCCATTTCGGAGCATAGAAATCGGGCGCTGGAGCGTTATACTCAACTGCCAGACTAAGAGCTCTCCTGCGTGCGCCCCGTGCAGCACTTCGTTGTGTGGAACCGTACGCTTTATCGACCTAGAAAGAAGGGGCACCCTCAATGACCGTGGGACCTTTGGAAATCGGCCTTGTCGTCCTCGTTATCGTGCTGTTGTTCGGCGCAAAGAAGCTGCCAGAGCTAGCTCGCTCTATGGGCCGGTCCATGCGCATCTTCAAGTCTGAAGTAAAAGAAATGAAGGAGGAGAACAACACTCCTGAGCAGCAGGCCCAGATTGCTGCTTCCAAGAAGAATGACGAAGACTTCTGGAATAGCCCGGAAATGCAGCCGCGTGCTTCTAAGCCGGCTGACGGAAACCAGAACTAATAATCTTTTCTCGGCAAGCAGGCCGCGCTCTGAGTTTTTCGGAGCACTAGGGCCTTGCCTGCCACCGTGGGCTTTTCTGTGGAGGTCTTGCTGTGAGTGCCGCGAGCACACCGTCTAATGCTGGTTCTAACGCGCGGAAACAAAAATGGGGCGCAAAGCTACGCCGCAAGCCCAAGAATCCGACGGGGGAGATGACCCTCGTCCAGCACCTCCAGGAGCTGCGCCGACGCATCGTCATTTCTCTCCTCGCTTTGGTGGTTGGAGCCATCATTGGTTTTATTTGGTACCAAAACGCCCCGTTTGGCACGTCACCGCTGGGCGAAATCCTGCGCGGTCCTTATTGTTCGCTTCCTGAGGAAAAGCGTGTTTCTTTCACCTCCGATGGTGAGTGCCGCCTGCTTGCCACCAGCCCGTTCGAAATGCTGTTATTGCGCCTCAAGGTCGGTGCGTTGGCTGGCGCCGTATTGTCCTCACCGGTCTGGCTCTACCAAATCTGGGCCTTCATCGTGCCTGGCCTCCACAAGAACGAACGCCGCTTTACCTTCTTGTTTGTCTCGACAGCGGTTCTGCTTTTCGTCCTCGGCGCGGTTCTTGCCTACGTCATCCTTTCCGTGGGCTTAGAGTTCCTCATGGGAATGGGCTCCGAATACCAGACTGCGGCACTGACGGGTGAGCGATACTTCTACTTCTTGCTAGCGTTGCTCCTGATTTTCGGCGTGAGCTTTGAGATCCCATTACTCGTGGTCTGCCTCAACCTCATTGGTGTATTGGAATATGACCACGTCAAGGACAAGCGTCGCATCATCATTGTCGCCATCATGATTTTCGCGGCGGTTGTCACACCGGGCCAAGAGCCCTTCTCAATGTTGGTCTTGGCCGGTGCCCTCGTAATCCTTGTCGAGATAGCCTTCCAATTCTGCCGCATCAACGATAAGCGCCAGAAGCGCGAGCGCCCTGACTGGCTTGACCTCGATGACGAAACTGCCTCGTCCTTGGATGAAGGCCCGGGTACCATAGGCGCACCAACTCCTGTATCTGCATCCACAAGCGTTTCCGCTTCTTCGCGGCCAGTATCTTCGAGGCCTGTATCCCCGGCTTCGACCGGTGAAGCTCGGGTGTCGAAGCCTCAACCAACGAACACGCAGCCCCCGCAGAGCGGCTTTTTCGACGACGTTCTGTAGACTTGTCGGCCTTCTTAGGGAACTTGTTCACGTTCCCGCTTGACACCAGGGACCGGCGTATTAGCAGGCGGTGTCTGACAGGTACCCTGGGGACTTATGACACTGACGCATCTGGACGAGTTCACCCAAGCACTTCCGTACTCACTGGATGATTTCCAAATCCAAGGATGCCAAGCCGTCGAAGCCGGCCACGGCGTTCTGGTCTGCGCGCCCACCGGCGCGGGTAAAACCGTGGTGGGTGAGTTCGCCGTGTCCTTGGCACTGCGCCAAGGGACCCGCTGTTTCTACACCACACCCATCAAGGCGCTGAGTAACCAGAAATACCACGACCTGGTTGACGCACACGGTGAGGATGCGGTCGGCCTGCTGACCGGTGATGTCTCCATCAACTCCTCCGCGGACATCCTCGTGATGACCACTGAGGTCCTGCGCAACATGATTTATGCGGGTTCAGGCGCACTGGACCGCTTGACCCACGTGGTGATGGATGAGATCCACTTCTTGGCCGACGCCTCACGCGGCGCAGTATGGGAAGAAGTCATCCTCAACCTGGAGGAGCACGTCTCCATCATTGGTCTATCCGCAACGGTATCCAACTCCGAGGAATTCGGCCGGTGGCTGACCACCGTACGTGGTGACACCAAGGTCATCGTCACCGAAAAACGCCCCGTACCGCTGGATCAGTGGATGATGGTCGGCCGCAAAATCTATCCGCTCTTCGAACCCGACTCAGGCGGACAGGTAAACACTGAACTGGCGCGGCGCATCCAACGCCTGGAGACCGGCGATACCGATAATGGCCGCGCAGACTATGCCCAGAACCGTGCGAGCTTCCGCGCCCGCGCCCGTCACAAAGGCGGCGGGCGCCACGACCGGCACAGTGATCGGCGCAGCGGCGCGCCCCGTGCGCAGGACCGCTACCGTCCGCTTGGCAGGCCGGAGGTGCTCAAAGAGCTGCAGGCCATGGAGATGCTGCCGGCGATTACCTTCATTTTTTCCCGCGCAGGCTGCGATGGTGCGCTGTATCAGTGTTTGCGCTCCCGCATGGTGTTGACCTCCCCGGAGGAGGCCACCGAGATTAAGGCCATCGTCGATAAAGGCGTGGAAGGCATCCCGGAAGAGGACCTCAAGGTCCTTGACTTCAAGCGTTGGCGCGAGGCACTCTCGCGCGGCTTTGCTGCTCACCACGCAGGCATGCTTCCGGCCTTTCGGCACATCGTGGAGGAGCTCTTCGTGAAAGGCCTAGTTCGGGCAGTCTTCGCCACCGAAACCCTTGCCCTAGGCATCAATATGCCGGCGCGCACCGTGGTGCTGGAGAAGCTAGTGAAGTTCAACGGCGAGGCACACGTGGACCTCACTCCCGGCCAGTACACGCAGCTCACCGGTCGAGCAGGCAGGCGTGGCATCGATACCCTGGGCAATGCCGTCGTGCAGTGGGCACCAGCTATGGATCCCACCGCGGTGGCTGGTCTTGCTTCGACACGTACATATCCGCTCATTTCTACTTTCGAACCTGGCTACAACATGGCCATTAACCTGCTGGGCATGCTCGGCTTTGATGACTCGCTGCGCCTGTTAGAAAAGTCTTTCGCCCAGTTCCAGGCGGATGGATCCGTTGTGGAGGAAACCCGCGAGATTGAGCGTGCCGAGCACCGCGTCCGCGAGCTTCGCACGCAGTTGGATGAGGCCGTGGATAATTTGGCTCCGCCGGTCACCGATGGCGAGGACCCAGCTGAGATCCTCATGGACTACATGCGGCTGCGCCGCGCACTAACTGAGGAGGAAAAGTCAGCACGGGCCTCCAAGAAGGAGGAGCGGCACAAGGAGGTCGCAGCGGTCCTTGCCCGGCTGCAGGTCGGTGAGGTCATCGCTATCGCCACGAAGAAGCGCCCAACGCTGGCCGTCGTCATTACCCCGGCAAACCAGACTGCTGATCCGCGCCCCTGGGTTACCACAGAGACGGGGTGGTCTGGTCGCATCGATTCGGCCGGTATTGATAATCCGCCAATCGTCGTCGGCCACATGAAGCTACCGCGCGCAGCACAAAAGAATCCGCGCCGTCATACCCGGTATGTGCAGGATGCCTTTAAGCGTGACTACTACAAGCGGCCGAAGAAGATGCGCACCGAGCCGCGCAATCGCCCCAACAAGAAGATCGCGCAGTTGCGCGATGCCCTCCGCGAACATCCGGTGCACCATTGGCCGGCGACCGACCGCGAGCAATTGGCCGGTGTGGCACAAAAGCTGGCGCGCCGCGAGAGAGAACTGGCGCGACTAGAGGCCAAGGTAGAGCGCGCCACAGATACGCTTGGCCGCACGTTTGAGCGCATCGTGGACCTGTTGGCAGAGATGGACTACGTGGAGTTCGAAGGCTATGGCGAGAACCGCGAACCGGTCATCACGGACGAAGGCGAGCGCTTGGCCAAGATCCATTCCGAATCCGACCTCCTGGTTGCACAATGCCTCAAGCGCGGTATCTGGAACGAGCTTGACCCGGCGGAGCTCGCTGGTGTGGCTTCGCTCTGTGTCTTCGAAAACCGCAAGGCCACCCGCGGCGAACCTGGCGCAGCAACCGACGAGATGGCGGACGCCATGAACGCAACCTGGCGCATCTACGGAGAGCTTGTTGCTGATGAGAAGCGCCATAACCTGCCGCAGACCCGTGAACCGGAACCTGCCTTTGCGCTCGCCATCCACCAGTGGACCGCGGGCGCCCCCTTGGCTTATTGCATGGCCGCGGCAAACGAATCCGGCGCGGAACTCACCCCCGGTGACTTTGTCCGCTGGTGTCGACAGGTCATCGACCTGCTCCAGCAGGTGGCCAAGACCGGCTACGAGGACGAGATTCGCCGAAATGCCCGGCGCGCCATTGACGCGATCCAGCGCGGCGTCGTCGCCATCGGCGCCTAGGCCTAGCGCCTGGTTTTCGGAGCCACCGCGAAGCAGTGCCGTGGCTGCCGCCGCGAGTGCTTGGCGGTGGGGCGCAACGAGTGCCACAGTGGCGAGCTTGAGGTTGCGCCCCAGCGGGTTAAGTATGAGGGCTTGCGTACCGATGACGGCGTCATCGACTACAGCTGGACCGCCCGAGTCACCTTTGACTGCCGGAATCGTGTTGAAAACAAATCCGGCGGGGGAGACAGTGGTGCGGAAGTCAATGGACCAGGTGCGGAAGAAGGGAAGGAGAAAAAGCCCACTGCGTTGCTGGGCACGGCGAGCTTTTCCGCCGTATCCCCAGGTGGTGACTGGGGCGCGGAATGGTGGGGTGCTTTTTGCAAGCCCAGGAAGGTCCCGGGGAGGGGCCGGCCGGTCTAGCAAGCACAGCGCCATGTCGGTCCCGTCAATCGTGCGCACGGCGGCCACGCGCCGCTTGAACCCGCCACTCACCTTGTAGTGTTCCCCTCTGTCAAGGCCGCTGCGGAAAAAGTGCGCGCAGGTCAGAACCAACCGGGTTGCCTGCTGGGTGCGGGGGCCTAAGGACGCATCGATGAGCACTCCCGAGCAATAGCTTGAGCGATTACGGATCTTGACGGCAGCGCGATGGGAATTCACGCCTCCCAGCTTAACCGGACGAAGGCGGGCGGTAGGCTAACTGTCATGACTGATTATGCGTCCCGACTGAGCCGCTCCCGCACTATCGCCGCTGCTAAGGGCATCGACATCCTGTTAGTGGGGACAGGTGCCGAATTCGCGTACCTCACCGGTTCGTGGGTTTCCTCCCACGAGCGCCTGACCTGCTTGGTTATCCGCCCCGATGCCGAACCGGTAATCGTCGCCCCCAACACCGACATTGAGTCGCTTCAGGGCGTTGCAGCCCACCTAGTGGGATGGAGCGATGGGAAGGATCCCTATGCGCTGGCTTTGGAAGGCGTGCGCCCCAATATCGTTGCCTTGGGCTCCTCGCTGACCGCCGATCACGTATTGCGTTTCCAGTCCGCAATTCGAAGCCAGCTAGATCCGTCCTCGCCGGATGTAGCGCACGTGGAATACCTTCTAGCTACTGAGGCACTGGCTGAGCTCTTTAGTCGCAAAGACCCAGACGAGGTGGCGGAGCTACGCGCTGCCGCGGCGGCTATCGATGCCGTGCACGCCGAGGTCCCGCGTCTTTTAGAACCGGGACGCACTGAGGCCGAGGTAGCGTCTGATTTGCGGGAACTCATTTTGCGCGAGCACCGAGAGGTGGACTTCATCATTGTTGGTTCCGGCCCAAACGGGGCGAACCCGCACTACGACTATGGGGACAGAGAACTTGGCGCGGGCGATCCCGTGGTGGTGGATATCGGAGGGACGCTGCCGTCCGGTTATCACTCTGACTGCACCCGCACCTATGTGGTGGGGGCAGCCCCCTCTGCGGCACCCGCCGATTTCCAGGAGGCCTACGCGGTGTTGGAAAAGGCCCAGGCTGCCGGACGAGCTGCCGCACGCCCGGGGGCGAGCGCCCAGGATATTGACCGCGCCACGCGCAAGGTGATCGATGATGCTGGGTGGGGCGAGTATTTCACGCACCGCACTGGGCACGGCATTGGCTTGTCCACGCACGAGGAGCCCTTCATCATGGAGGGAAATGAGCTGGAGCTTTCCCAGTCCATGGCCTTTTCTATTGAGCCGGGTATCTACGTGCCGGGTAAGTGGGGCATGCGTCTGGAAGACATCGTGGTGACCACTGAATCCGGGTGTGAGTCCCTGAACCAGGCACCGCGGGGGTTACGCTAATGAGACGCACTGGTGCGCTGTTGATTCTTGGCGGGCGCAGCGATATCGGCGGCGAGCTTGCGCGTCGGCTGTGCGCAGGCCGCCCAGTGGTACTTGCCGCACGGGGTGAGCACGGTATGGAGGAACTCACCACAGAGCTTCTCCGCAGAGGGGCGGTTTCCGTGCACACGCTATCTTTCGACGCTGCGGATGTCTCCTCCCACCGCGCGGTCATCGAACAAGCCTCAGCACTCGCGGGTGAGGACATTACAACAGCAGTCGTCGCCTTCGGAATCCTGGGTGATCAGGAACGCGCCGAGCACGACGAGGCCCACGCCTTCGACATAGCACTGGTGGACTATGCAGCACAGGTATCCATGCTCACCGTGCTCGCTGATGTCATGACCACGGGCCACATCGTGGCCTTTTCGTCCATTGCCGGCTGGCGTGCGCGCAGAGCCAACTATGTCTATGGCTCGACCAAGGCAGGCCTGGATGCTTTCTGCCAGGGTTTGGCGGATCGGCTGCAGGGCAGCGACCTAGCCCTGATCACCGCGCGCCCCGGGTTCGTCATCGGATCCATGACTGAGGGGATGAAACCCGCGCCCTTGTCGGTGACCCCAGACGTCGTGGCACAAGCTGTGGTGAAGGCCATCGAGTCCTCGTCGGGTACCGGGTCCCCGTCGGATTCACGGCCGGTCTCCCGCACGCTATGGATCCCTCGGAGGCTTCAGGTGTTGGCTTGGATCATGAAGCTGGTCCCACGGCCAATCTGGCGGCACATGCCGCGCTAGTGATGCCCGAGGGCGGGAGAGTTGAGGGCGGGAGAGTTAGCGTCAAAGATGAAGCCGCGCGGGGCAAGGACTCGCAAGACGACGTCAGCATCGCCTTCGGGCAAATCGTGGATGACCAAACCCCGCCACGGCGTTACTGAAATCGACGCGTCCAGCTGGGCGATGAGTCCTGCGTACTCCCCAGGCAGCACGCCATCCTGCAGGCCCGCACCCAGATCGACGCGGCCGGGCTCAGTGTGTTCGGTCAGCCAGCCGATGGGCAAGGTCGGCGCGGCAAAGGCAGCACGCGTCGGTGAGGGGAAGCCATCGATGGCTTCAGGGCGCTGAGCAGATAGCTCGAGCACGTAGTCGACGAGCTGAGAAATCGCATCGTCTAGTTCTAGGACCGGACCGGTAACCGCCCCCTCTCGGATGAGGCGCGCGGAGCTGGCGTCCTCGTCTTCTCCAGTGCTAGCACCGGATAGTTGGAGCCCAGCCGCCACACCGTGTGAGATGAGATCGCCCGCGCCACCATCGATACCAAAGACTGCATCCTGGTCGAGAGCGGCGGAGGCTCCTTCAGCTTCGGCCAGGACATCAGCAACGCGCTGCGCCACACGGCGTGCATGAAGGGAGAGGGGAGAGGCCAGCACGTGGGCGTCGGTGGTGGGCAGGGGGACGTCGCCAAGCACCTGCTCATCGCGGATGCCGCGCAGGCTGATGACGCTGTGCTCCTCAAGGTACACATGGCCATCGCCACATTCCCTGGCGGCCTGGCCTAGGGCAAGCCACTGCTCGGGGGTGACAACACCGCCGGCGGGATGGAAGCGCAAGGTATCGGATTCGGGATGCTTCGACTCGGGGAGGGACATGGTAGGTCAGTCTAATCGCTCCGGGAGGGTCTCCAGCGAACCGGCAGGTCCAGCAAGTATGGTGGGCTGCATGCCGTTTCTTCTGTTCATCGCGTACATCCTCCTCGAAACCCTGGCTTTCTGGGCAGTTGCCGAGTGGATTGGTGTGCTGTGGGCGCTGCTCGCTTTGGCGCTGACCATGCTCTTCGGTATGACGATAGCCAGCTGGGAAGTTCGCCGCATGATGGTCAGCCGCATCCGCCAAACCGAAGACGGAGTCTATGTAATGGAGGATCCCACTCCAGGTAAAACAGCCGGCAACGTCGGCCTGACTATGGTGGGCGGAATCCTGCTTTCGCTGCCCGGCTTCGTCTCCACGATCATCGGGGTTCTGCTCATTTTTGCGCCAACGCGTTCCATCATCCGCACGCTTCTTGCTGCGTCGATGTTCCGGAAAATCGAAGACATGGGCGTGCGCGTTTACGAGGCCTCACCCATGGCGCAGCACCGCGACTCCTATGGATCCTTTGGAAACTTCGGTGCGGGCGCTGCCGGCAGCGCCATGGGAAGCAGGGGACAAGCGGACCAAACGCACGAAGTCCTCGATGAAGATGAAATCCGCACATGGACCCAACACGTCAAGCCCGAAGACTTTGAGGACGGAAATAAATAGTGCTCGCTGTGTGTGCCCGGCTTGTCCTCGCAGCTCTTTCGGGCGCGGTCACGTATCTGTCGGTGGAGCCGCGCGGCTGGTGGGCTGCGGGAATCATTGGGGTGGCCATGTTGGTGGCTGCGTTATCTCCTTGGCGAAAGCCCCTGCATTTAGGGTGGGCGGCGCTCATCGCTGTGGTCCATAGCGCTGTCTTGTATCTATTCACCCTGCCGTGGATTGGTGAGCTCGTGGGCAACATGCCCTATATTGCGCTCGCTATCTTCCTGTCCTTGTACAGCATCCTCCTCGGCGTCGGCGGGGCAGCGTTGCTGCGCCTGAATTATGGCTTCGCACTTTTTCCCTTCTTTTATGTGGCGGTGGAAATGCTGCGCTCCTCCGTGCCCTTTGGAGGGTTTTCCTGGGTACGTCTGGCGTGGGGACAGATTGAAGGGCCGCTTGCCAACCTTGCCCCATGGGGTGGGCCTGCGCTCATTAGCTTTGCGGTCGTCTGCGTCGCCGCGGGTGTGGTGGGACTTGCGCGCGCACCACGGTTGGCCTGTGCCTTGCTGGCGGTGCCGCTTCTTGCAGGGCTCATCGCAGCGCAAGGCGTGAATCGACCTAAGCACACGACAGGCACGGTCACGGTAGCCGCCGTCCAGGGAAACGTCCCGCGGCTGGGCCTTGACTTTGCAGCGCAACGCCGCGCAGTGTTGGATAACCACGTCCGCGTCACTGAGCAGGCAGCCCAGGATGGCGCTGAGCCAGACATCGTCATTTGGCCTGAGAACTCCTCCGACATCAATCCTTTTGCCAACGAGGACGCACGGGCGCTTATCGACGGCGCCGCCCACGACATCGACGCCCCCATCTTGGTCGGAACTCTCACCCGAGATGAGGTCGGCGCGCGCAATACTATGCAGGTATTCAACCCGGACGGCTCGGTGGGGCAACACCACTACAAGAAGTACTTGCAGCCCTTTGGTGAGACGATGCCGATGCGCGATTTCTTTAGGAAGATCACTGATCTGGTAGACCTAGCGGGCGATATGAAGCCCGGTGACGGGTCAGGCGTGGTGACCATGGCCGGGACTGCAGTGGGCGTTGCTACGTGCTATGAGGTCAGCTTTGACCAGGCGTTCCGAACGGCAATCGATAACGGCGCACAGATTCTCACGACGCCGACAAATAACGCCACGTTCAGTGATTCTGACATGACCTACCAGCAGCTGGCCATGAGCCGCCTGCGCGCGATAGAAGCGGACCGAGCCGTGGTTGTGGCCGCCACATCTGGAGTCTCAGCCATCGTGCACCCCGATGGTTCAGTGAGCCAAGACAGCGGTATCTTTGAACCGGCTTATCTCGAAGAGGAACTTCCGCTGCGAGAAGGGCGTACATTTGCGGTGCGTTATGGTTCGCTCCTGCAGTGGCTCATGACTATTATTGGAACGGTCTGCGCGCTGCTTGCGATCTATTCCACCCGCTTGTCCGGAAGACGCAGCGCGTCTTAAAGCAGAAACCTAAAGGAGCAAGGAACTAGTGAGCTCGACCCACGAATCTACTCTGGTCATCATCCCCACCTACAACGAGATTGAGAACCTGCCGCTGATCACCGGCCGCGTGCGCAAGGCCACTCCCGAGGTTCACATCCTGATCGTGGACGATAATTCCCCGGATGGCACCGGAGAGGCCGCAGACAAGCTGGCCGCTGAGGATTCTCACCTGCACGTTCTACACCGTGAAGGCAAGGGCGGCCTTCTTGGCGCTTATATCGCCGGCTTCGAGTGGGGACTGGAGAAGGATTACCAGGTTCTGTGCGAAATGGACGCCGACGGCTCCCACGCGCCGGAGCAGCTCCACCTCTTGCTTGAGGAAATCGAGAAGGGCGCAGATCTGGTCATTGGCTCTCGCTACGTACCGGGCGGAGAGACAGTGAACTGGCCTGCCAACCGCGAGCTGCTTTCCCGCTTGGGCAACAAGTACATTTCGGTTGCCCTGGGTGCCGGAATCAATGACATGACTGCTGGCTACCGTGCTTTCCGGCGCGAGCTGCTTGAACACCTCGACTTTGAAGAGCTCTCCAACGCCGGATATATCTTCCAGGTGGACGTTGCCTTCCGCGCCATTAAGGATGGCTTCGATGTCCGCGAGGTTCCAATCACCTTTACCGAGCGCGAGCTTGGCGAATCCAAGCTGGACGGCTCCTTTGTCAAGGATTCCCTGCTCGAAGTAACCAAGTGGGGCGTGGCTCACCGCTCCGAGCAGATCAGCGATTTCACCTCGGAGGTTTCGAAGATCGGCTCCCGCACGGTCAAGGACCTGGAGCTTGGCCCGAAAGTCAACACGGCAAAGAATGCCGTGGCCGACTTTGTTTCCGAAGTCTCCAACCTGGTGAAAGGCACCCTCAAGCGTTAATTTGATGCTCATGGCGCCTCATACACGCGCGTGAGGAATAAGAACCAGCCCGGAAGCCCGTTATGGTTTCCGGGCTTTTGCCGTAGTTACCAGTACTAGTGCTAATGTCGTAAATAGCACTGTAGCTGGTGCGCAGTGATTTACTTCACTGTTTCTCACACTACGGATCGTTCGGCACGTACCTGTCGATGGAGGAGATTTTGCTATGGCAACCGTAACGTTCAAAGATGCATCCCTGACCTACCCGGGAGCAAAGGAACCCACCGTCAAGAAATTCAACCTGGAAATCGCTGATGGCGAGTTCCTCGTCCTCGTCGGCCCTTCCGGCTGTGGTAAATCCACCACACTGCGCATGCTGGCCGGTTTGGAAAACGTTACTGACGGTGCCATTTACATCGGAGACAAGGACGTCACCCACGTTGCACCGCGTGACCGTGACATCGCCATGGTTTTCCAGAACTATGCTCTCTACCCACACATGACCGTGCGCGAGAACATGGGCTTCGCACTGAAGATCGCCGGCAAGTCCCAAGACGAGATCAATAAGCGCGTCGACGAAGCAGCCGCTACCTTGGGCCTGACCGAATTCTTGGAGCGCAAGCCGAAGGCCCTGTCCGGTGGTCAGCGCCAGCGTGTGGCCATGGGCCGCGCCATTGTTCGTAACCCGCAGGTCTTCCTCATGGATGAGCCGCTGTCTAACCTCGATGCCAAGCTGCGTGTTCAGACGCGTACCCAGATTGCAGCCCTGCAGCGCAAGCTTGGAGTTACCACCGTCTACGTCACCCACGACCAGACGGAGGCCTTGACCATGGGTGACCGTATCGCGGTGCTGAAGGATGGCTACCTGCAGCAGGTTGGCGCGCCCCGCGAGCTTTATGACCGCCCCGCCAACGTCTTCGTCGCGGGCTTCATCGGCTCCCCAGCCATGAACTTGGGCACCTTCTCAGTCAAGGATGGTGACGCCACCTCTGGCCACGCTCGCATCGAGCTTTCCCCGGAAACCCTTGCCGCGATGACGCCCGAGGATAATGACCGCATCACCATCGGTTTCCGCCCGGAAGCACTGGAGATCATTCCGGAGGGCGAGTCCACAGATCTTTCCATCCCGATCAAGCTCGACTTCGTGGAGGAACTTGGTTCTGATTCCTTCCTCTACGGCAAGCTGGTGGGCGAGGGCGACCTTGGTTCCTCAAGCGAGGACGTCCCCGAGTCCGGCCAAATCGTCGTCCGCGCTGCGCCGAACACCGCGCCGGCCCCGGGCAGCATTTTCCACGCGCGCATCGTGGAGGGTGGCCAGCACAACTTCTCGGCGTCGACCGGCAAGCGCCTTCCTTAAGCCCCGTGCCGGCTGCCCCGCGGCACGTAATGAATAGGACAGTTTCAGCCATAGTCAGCAGAAAAGGTGGAGTGATTCACCATGAAAGAGTCCATGAGCATCACCTCGTCGACGTACGCGTCGGCACTGCTGACGCTGCCCTGGGACACACCCTTAGAGCAGTGGCCCGATGCTCTCATCGCCGCATTGCCCAGGGGTATTTCCCGGCATATCGTGCGGTTCGTGGGGATCAACCGTGGCATCGTCGCGGTCAAAGAAATTGGTGCGCGTACCGCCCACCACGAGTACAAGATGCTGCGTGAACTGCAGCGCCTTGGCGCCCCCAGTGTGCGCCCCGTAGCCGTGATCACCGGCCGCCATCCGGCAGAGGAAGACTACGGGGAACTCACCGCAGCTTTGGTAACCGAGCACTTGGAGTTCTCCCTGCCCTATCGCGAGATCTTCTCTCGGCACCTCACGGTCGTGGAAGCGGAGAAGCTCATCCGCGCCCTGTCCGTGCTGTTGGTGCGGATGCATCTGCTCAACTTCTACTGGGGCGATGTGTCACTGTCCAACACTCTCTTTCGGCGCGATGCTGAGACCTATTCCGCCTATCTTGTCGATGCCGAGACGGGCGAGTTCCAACCCAACCTCTCCGAATCACGCAGGCTTTACGACGTCGACATTGCCCGCGTCAACATCATCGGCGAGCTCATGGACCTACAGGCGGGTGAATGCTTGGATGGGTCTATCGATGTCATTACACTAGGCAGCCTTGTCGAGAGTTCCTATCTTGAGCTGTGGACAGAACTCACCGCTGAGGAGGCCGTGGATGCCAGTGAGTACTGGCGCGTCTCCGAGAGAATCGACCGCCTCAACCAACTGGGCTTTGATGTAGGGGAGCTCAAGGTAACCAAGGACGATTCTCGGCAGGTAGTACGAATCCGGCCCGTAGTGGTGGATCCGGGTCACTATCGTGCAGAGCTGTTGAGCTTAACTGGACTCAGCGTCGAAGAGCATCAAGCCCAACGCCTTCTGGGCTCCATCCAGGCCTACCAGGCCGTGGAATGTGGGCCTCACGTCGGCCTTACCCAGGCCGCGCACTTGTGGATGACGCATGAGTATGAGCCGACTATCGCTGCCGTGCCCGAAGAGATGCTAGACAAGCTTGAGCCGGCACAAATCTTCCACGAGATAGTCGATCACCGTTGGTTCCTCGCCCAGGAAAGGGGAGAGGCCGTCACGCTCGCGGAGGCCACGGCATCCTATCTGGCGTCTGTACTACCAGCCCGCCGTGCTGAGGCCCGGCTCCTCAACACGCCCCCGGCAGACGAAGACTTGTCATAACCTCTCGCGTGTCCCAACAACGCCCGCAATCTCAAATCCAACCAGACTTTTTCAACTGCTTTTTATATGTTTTTGTAAGTTTTAAGCCCGATTGCCCCATAAATGGGGAGGGTTTCCATGCCCGAATATGGATATGGTCACAATCGGGTGTTTTATGTCCGAATTCTTTTGAATATGTGGACTACCTCACTAAGATGGAGGGCAGGCTAACCAGTTCATAGTCGGACTGCGATCCGCTATGAAGCACTTGGTGGCGCTGGGAAGAAGCCTTCGTTACGGGAGGTCTCCCAGACACAACCGAATACGAGCCGGGTATCTATCCCTGGCCCACCATCCCGCTTTTCATCAAGAAAGATGAGGACCTCATGAAGCGTCTTACTCGCATCGCATCCATCAGCATGGCATCCATGCTCGCCGCCGCAAGTCTCGTCGCATGCTCAGGCTCCACCGACGAGGAAGGCGATGTTTACTTCCTGAACTTCAAGCCTGAACAGGACGCGGCATACCAGGAAATCGCAAAGGCCTACACTGAAGAAACCGGTGTCAAGGTCAAGGTCGTTACCGCCGCCTCCGGCTCTTATGAGCAGACCCTCAAGGCGGAAATCGGTAAGGATGAAGCCCCGACTCTCTTCCAGGTCAACGGACCTGCTGGCTTCATCACCTGGCAAGACTACATGGCGGATATGTCGGACACTGAGGTAGCTAAGCAGCTCACCGACGACATCCCACCGCTAACCACCGAGGACGGAGAGGTACGCGGCGTCCCGTTCGCCGTCGAAGGCTTCGGCATCATCTACAACGACGAGATCTTCGACAAGTACATCGCCACCTCCGGCGCGAAGATCAAGTCCACGGATGAAATCAAGAGCTACCAAAAGCTCAAGGAAGTCGCCGAGGATATGCAGGCAAAGAAGGACGAGCTCGGTATCGAGGGCGCCTTCGCCTCCACCTCACTGACCTCCGGTGAAGACTGGCGTTGGCAGACCCACTTGGCTAACGCTCCGATCTGGCAGGAGTACCAGGACAAGAACGTCGAGGACACCAACGATATCGAGTTCTCCTACAACAAGGAGTACAAGAATCTCTTCGACCTCTACCTTGATAACTCCACCGTAGAAAAGTCTCTTGCACCTTCTAAGACGGTGTCTGATTCCATGGCTGAGTTTGCGCAGGGTAAGGCCGCCATGGTTCAGAACGGTAACTGGGCATGGTCCCAGATTTCCGAGACCTCTGGCAACGTGGTCAAGGAAGACAAGATCAAGTTCTTGCCGATGTACATGGGTCTGCCAGACGAAGAAAAGTACGGCATCAACGTCGGCACCGAGAACTACTTGGGCGTGAACTCTGAGGCCTCTGAGGTCGACCAGCAAGCCACTAAGGACTTCGTGGATTGGCTGTTTACCTCTGATGCTGGCAAGGAGCACGTGGTGAAGGACCTGGGCTTCATCGCACCGTTCGAAAGCTACACCGCTGAAGACACCCCGAATGATCCCCTTGCTGAGCAGGTCGCGGAAGCTATCGCTAACGAGGATCTGACCACCTACCCGTGGAATTTCCAGTACTTCCCGTCGCAGCAATTCAAGGATGACTTCGGCCAGGCCTTGTCGCAATACGCCTCCGGAACGCTGAAGTGGGAGGACGTCGTCAAGCAGTTCAAGGACAACTGGGCTGCTGAGAAGGAATCCAACTGGGGCTAAATCTTTAAAGTCCCAATCCCCTCGCCAAACGTCTTCCGGCAATGGAGGGCGGGGAGGGGAGTAGGTGGGGATTGTGGCCCACGCCGGTAGCACGTGCGCGACTGGTTCTCCGCATCCTCAGCCTCCTCTCCTCGCCGCCTTCCCGCTAGGACACGTGTGGCACCACCAGAAATTAAGGTTTCACCACCATGCAAGCAACGCTGAAGAAGTACTTCCCAGTCTTTGTCTTGCCCACCCTTCTGGCATTCATGATTGCCTTCTTGGTGCCGTTCATCGTGGGTTTCTTCCTTTCCTTTACGAAGTTCACCACCATCACCAACGCCAAGTGGGTTGGCATCGACAACTACGCCAAAGCTTTCTCCCAACGCGAAGGTTTCGTTTCAGCCTTCGGTTTCACTGTCCTCGTGGTCATTGTCTCCGTGATCACCGTCAATGTCTTCGCCTTCCTCCTGGCGTGGATGCTGACCCGCAAACTTCGCGGTACCAATTTTTTCCGCACAGTCTTCTTCATGCCGAACCTCATCGGCGGCATCGTGCTGGGTTATACCTGGCAGACCATGATCAACGCCGTGCTCTCGCACTATTCCACAACGATTAGTGCGGACTGGAAGTTTGGCTACGCCGGCCTCATCATGCTGCTTAACTGGCAGCTGATCGGCTACATGATGATCATTTATATCGCCGGCCTCCAGAACGTCCCGCCCGAGCTCATCGAGGCTGCCGAGCTCGACGGTGTCAATAAGTGGGAGATGCTGCGCCACGTCACTATTCCGATGGTCATGCCGTCGATTACCATCTGCCTCTTCTTGACTTTGTCGAACTCCTTCAAGCTCTTCGACCAGAACTTGGCGCTGACCAATGGCGCTCCTGGCGGGCAAACTGAGATGGTGGCGCTCAACATCGTCAACACGCTCTTTAACCGTATGAATGTCGAGGGGGTCGGCCAGGCCAAGGCTGTCATCTTCGTCGTCGTTGTGGTCGTCATCGCTTACTTCCAGCTGCGCGCGACCCGCTCCAAGGAAATCGAGGCTTAAGTTATGACTACCAGCACTTCAGCGCAGGCCGTTCCGGCCTCGAAGAAGAAGGACCACCAGCTTCCCTCGGATAATAAGACTCGGATGTCTGGTGGCGCCAAGTTCGTGGTCTACGCCATTCTGGTGTTCTTCACCATCGTCTTCCTTGGGCCGATCCTCTTCATCTTCATCAACTCCTTTAAGTCCAAGTTCGCTATCTCCTCCGATCCTTTCTCGCTTCCCATCGGTGAAACGTGGGTCGGCTTCGAGAACTTCATGGTGGGCTTGACCAAGCAGGGATTCTTGGAAGCGACCTTGTGGTCCTTCATCATCACGATCCTGTCCGTCATCGTCATCGTGTTCTTCTCCGCGATGACCGCCTACTACATCACGCGCGTCAAGACGTGGTGGACAAACCTTCTGTACTACCTCTTCGTGGTCTCCATGATCATCCCCTTCCAGATGGTCATGTTCCCGACGGTCAAGATTGCAGACATGCTTCACCTCAACAACCCGATCGGTATCGTGGTGCTTTACCTCGGTTTCGGTTCCGGTCTGTCGGTGTTCATGTTTGCGGGCTTCGTCAAGTCCATCCCTCTGGATGTCGAGGAAGCCGCGATGATCGACGGTTGTGGGCCGATCCAAAACTACTTCCGTGTGGTGTGGCCCATGCTCAAGCCGACTGCCATTACCGTGGCCATTCTCAACGCCATGTGGGTGTGGAACGACTACCTGCTGCCGTACTTGGTCATCGGTCTGTCCACGCGATACAAGACCATCCCGGTGGTCATCCAGTCCTTCGTTGGCTCCAACGGTAACCGCGATATGGGTGCCATGATGGCCATGCTGGTACTGGCCATCATCCCCATCGTCATCTTCTACTTCTCCACGCAGAAGCACATCATCGAAGGTGTGGCTGCCGGTGCCGTGAAGGGTTAAACCGGTGCGATAGGTTAGAAAACCATGAATCGCATGCTCGGCCCCGAATCGAAGTTCTACGCTGCTCTGAGCCTCTTCGCTGACCTAGTCATCGTGAATGTTCTCTTGGTGATCACGTGCTTTCCCGTGTTCACCGGGGGAATGTCCTTGCGCACCGCCCATGCGGTGACCGGGCAGATGGTCCGGGAGGAAGGTTCTCGCCGCGGCTCAGCCTTCGTTCGGGGCCTTCTGACGCGTCCCGGGGTCAACACCGCATGGTGGTTGATTTGCCTCGCCGTCGCCGCCTTAGCCGCGTATGAATTCGCCATTATTGCCAAGGCAGATCTGGGTTCAATGGGCCTGATACTGCGTGCAGCCTTGATCTCGGGGCTTATCGTATTGGGCTGTGTCAGCGTATGGTTCTTCCATCTCGATGCGCCGGGGCTCGGATTCCGTCAAAGAAGCACACAGGCCATAATGAAGGCGGTAGGGCACCTACCGCGTACTCTATTGGCAGTATTGCCTGGCATAGTGCTTGTTCTGTATCCCGTCTTTTTCCCAGCGCAGTGGGGAGGCTACCTGTTCTTCCTCGCGGTGCTGGGCCCAGCTCTCGCGGTCTATCTCGCCGAGCTAGTGCTGCAATGGCCCGAACTCAATTCGCAATCACCCGATAGCTCTTCTTCCTAACGCGGTGCGCGCCAGCTGGCCTAAAGCCGAAAATAGGGTAGCGGTATCCACATCATCGTGGATCCGCTACCCTGTGGTCTTTGTGGGCTTCCTAGAAGCCCTCTAAGCTTCGCCTTCTTCCTGCGCCTTCTGTTCCTTGAGCAGACGGGCGGCCGCGCGGCGACGAGAACGAAGATTCTCAATGCGCTCGGTCAAAAGTTCATCCAACTCCTCAATGGAGCGGCGCTCGCGCAGCATGTCCCAGTGGGTCCGCGGTGGCTTCACGGGCTTGGACTCGACGCCTTCGCCTTCAACCAGGGTGCCGAGTTTTCCGTTCTTACACATCCACTCCTCGGGGATCTCCGCATCGTCAGCGAAGGGCACCTCATAGATGTCGCCGTCTTCGGTGCGGTACTTCACCATTTGGCGTGGGGCCAAGTCGTGGTCGCGGTCGGTTTCGTAACTCACTGCGCCCATGCGGCTGCCACGGAGTACGCGATCTGCCATGCAACATCATCCTTTTCACGTGTTGAGGTAGGGAAGTGATCAGGGTCGACCCATATCACCCAGAGAACAATCATTATAACGAACGGCCCACTGCCTTTGTTCCCACCCTCGGTTTAATGGGCTAAGGTGTGTGAGGTGATTGGTACACAGGATCCGCAGCCCGGAAAGCCAACAAGGCGCGGCTCGGCTACCTGCCAGTGGTGCGGCAAAGAGATCGCCCAGGGCGGCCGAGGAAGGCCTCGCAAGTTTTGCTCGCCCTCGTGCAAGCAACGCGCGTACGAACAGCGCCATAACGTCGCAGGGACGCCTATTCCAGCCAACGCTGTCATCTTGACTCCGGAGAAGGCCGACCGACTTCGTGACGGCCTCTTCGAGCTTCGATGCTGTGCCGAGGACGTCGCCACGGCGGCGTCGGAAAGCGCCAGCGCTGAAGAAATGGAAGAACTGTGTGCCGAACTGGTCACATTGGCTCGCAAGCTTGAGGAATTGAGATAGCACATGAAATCTGTACTAGGCAACCGCAAACTGATTGTCAGCATCTTCGTGATCCTGATTGTGGCCTCAACGGCACTGGCCCTTGGACCGCTAGCGTTCTCTTTGATCATGGGCCGTGGCGTCCAGACCGAGCCGATCAACGCGGATAAGGTCCAAGCCGCAACAACGGACATCGACGGCGAATGGCAGGTGGCGCAAGGTTCGGCACATAACCACACCTCAGCAGGGTTTACTATCGACGAAATCCTCCCGGCAGATAAGCGCACGACGTCTGGTTCCACCAAGCACGTCACCGGGCAGGCTACCATTCAGCACGGCATCGTCGAGAAGGCGCGCATCGCCGTGGACATGTCCTCCTTGACCACGGATAAAAAGGTGCGCGACCAAAACATGAAGACGAAGCTCTTTGAGGTCTCAAAGTATCCAGAATCCACCTTTACGTTGACCGAGCCGGCTGATGTCTCCGCCGTGCCTGACGACGGCTCACTGGTTACCATCCCACTCACAGGTGACCTCACCATCCACGGTCAAACCAAGAGCGTGACGCAGGACTTCCAGGTGGTTCGCGATGGTGGCACCATCATCCTGGGCGGCGATATTCCGGTTAACCGTCTCGACTACGGAATTGAGACTCCAGAGATGATCGCCGCACGAATCTCGGAAACCGGCGAGATCAATGTCCGCGTAACTTTTGAGAAGAAATAGCTACGGTTCCTTATGAAATCTCGCCATCTCATTCCAGTCCTGTGGATCCGGCTCGTCGTGCTCGCAGGCTTCAGCATCTTCATTTGGACCCAAGACATGAAGCTCCTCGCTGCCTTCTCAGTGCTACTCGTAGTCCTTACGGCGGTACAGCTGGTGATCGCCTACCGTCAGCGCTAAAACTCGCACTCGGTACAGCCACAGAGGAACATAGGCCAATTACGTAACTGTGACTATATTTGGGCGATAAGGGGACTCGGCCGCACGGCAAACAGGGGATGCAAATTGGGAACGTCACGAGCTGTCAGCGGTTAACCCCGTACGCGTACAGTGCATTGCTTGAGGCCAATAAAGAGCACGCAAATGGACTGCCCGGAAACTGACAAAAGCAGGAAGCCGCGCATCAGCAGAAAAGTGTCATGCCACAACAACAGCGCAATATAGGAACAGTAAGCATTCCAGAAACTGCAAGGCGGACGTCTCGACACCTAAGCACCGAACGGCGGCAAGATGGGGACAGCACACCCGTCACAGCGCCACAACAATCCACGGACACCGACACCTCACGGTCAAGGCCCGCACTGGACCCGGCCAGGTTTAGCTAAAAGACCACGCTTGGCCCACTGCTTTAAACATTGTCCGATAATGTACATTATGTCAGATAATCGACGTGCCCACTTCCCGCCCAATGCAAAAACTTACCCAAGAAAAATTTTTCACCCATTGAGACTTTTATTTCATTGCGTGGAACGGTAGTGTTTCCCTCACAACCAATCGACCTATCGAAATAATCAAGGAGGGCGCCTCTCACATGACCGCCGTCAGCACAACACCGCCAAACGCAGCGGCCCCAGCACAGCAGCTCACCAAACGTGACCGTGTGCGTGTGGCCGTGGCTTCAACTATTGGCACGACCATCGAGTTCTATGATTTCTACATTTATGCCACGGCAGCCGTAGCCGTCTTTCCTTTCCTCTTCTTCCCGAAGACTGAGGATCCGACCGTTGCCCTGCTGCAGTCCTTTGCAACCTTCGGCCTTGCCTTTATCGCTCGACCACTGGGCTCACTGCTCTTTGGGCACTTCGGCGATCGCATCGGCCGCAAAGCCACGCTCGTTGGCGCACTCCTGACGATGGGCATTGCCACCTTTATCATTGGTATCCTGCCTACCTACCAAACCGCAGGCATTATCGCGCCGGCCCTGCTGGCCCTGATGCGCTTCTGCCAAGGTTTGGGCCTGGGCGGCGAATGGTCCGGTGCAGCTTTGCTGGCCTCCGAGACCGCGAAGGAAGGTAAACGAGCTTTTGCCGCCATGTGGCCGCAGTTTGGCGCACCCTTCGGCTTCCTACTGGCCAATGGCTTCTTCCTGACGCTCGTAGCCACCATGGATTACTCGCGCGGCGATACCACCGGCACCTTCATGGAATGGGGCTGGCGCCTGCCCTTCCTCGCCTCTGCTGTGATGGTGCTCATCGGTCTCTACGTCCGCTTGCGCCTGGAAGAAACACCGGTTTTCCAGCAGGCCGTTGATGAAGGCAAGAAGGTCAAGACCCCTATGGTGGAGGCTTTCCGCACAGCATGGAAGCCGATGATCATTGGTACCTTCGTGATGGTCTCTTGCTACACCCTATTTTACCTGGTCACCACCTGGATCCTTTCCTACGGTATTGGCGATAAGACCAAGGAGCTGGGTTTGGGCATCCCCTACCTGGAGTTCCTGGAGATCCAACTGATCTCTATCTTCATGTTCATCATCGGCATTCCGGTGTCCTCCATGCTCTCGGACAAGTACGGACGCAAGCCGATCTTGACCATAACCTCGCTTATCATGATTGCCTTCGGCTTCAGCTTCCCGTACTTCTTGGGCATTGCGCACGCTGACCGCAACTCCGTCCTTGGGTTCCTGGTCGTTGGCATGTTCATCATGGGCCTCATCTTCGGCCCTATGTCCGCCGTTCTCCCAGAGCTCTTCCCCACCAACGTGCGCTACACCGGCTCCGGCATCGCGTACAACGTGTCCTCTATCCTCGGCGCCGCCGTGGCCCCGTTCATCGCAACGTGGCTCGTAAGCACATACAACGTGAGCTACGTGGGCTACTACCTGGTTATCGTTTGCTTCATCTCCCTCATCGCCATCCTCATGATGTAGGAGCTAAAGGATCAGGACCTGTCCCAGGTTTAGGTCTTTAAATACAAACATCTCCCCGACTCTTTCTGGTCTGAAGCACCAAGGTCGGGGAGATTTTTATTGCGGCGTTGCGGGCTCTACTCACGTCACGCTTCACCTGACACCGCCTGCGGGCGCCATTCATAGGTGGTTGTGCCCCACTGCTGCCAAAAGTGCCAACCACCTATCACGAGCCCTTAATCTACTCAGCCTGCCTAGAAACTACGCAGTAACAGCAGCTTCAGCAGCCTTCGCATCTTCCTCGATGGGTTTACGGCGCACGATGGCGGAGAAGAGCGCACCAGTAATATTTGCCCACACCGCGGCGACCACACCCGGAATCGCCGCCTCCGGAGTGAAGAACTGCAGCGCCAATGCCGAGGCCAGACCGGAGTTCTGGGTCGCCACTTCAATTGCCGTGGTGCGTGCCGCTGCCTCGCGCTGGCGAGCAATTTTCGCCAGATAGTAGCCGAAAAGAAATCCGATGAGATTCTGGATAGCCACGCCCACGAATACCACGAGCCCCACGGTCACGAGCTTGTCCTGGGACTTTGACACCACCGCCATGACCACGCCGCCGATGCCAGCGATGGCCACCCACGGCAAGGCCGGCAGAACCTTGTCCACAGCTTTAGTAGCAATCACGCGCAGCAACAGGCCCAGGCCCACCGGAATGAGGACGGTCTGGACCAGCGACCACACCATGCCGGCACCGTCAACCTCTGCGGTTTGTCCCGCCAACCACAGCATGAGCACCGGCGTCATGATCGGCGAGACGAGGGTTGACACCGAAGTCATCGCCACCGACAACGCTACATCGCCCTTAGCCAGGTAAGCCATCACATTGGAGGCAGTACCGCCGGGCACAGACCCGAGGAGGATGAGGCCGACAGTGGCGGCGTCGGAAAGCCCTAGCATTTTCGCCACGAGCACAGCACTCGTCGGCATGATGGCAAATTGACAAATAACGCCCAAGAAGATGGGCAGCGGGCGCTTCGCCACTAGGGCCAGGTCCGGAATAGTCAGGGTAAGGCCCATGGAAAACATGATGACCATGAGCAACTGCGAGGTGTACTGCCCCACCGGTTCAAAGGTACTGGGACTCACAAAGGCGACAATGGCGCAGGCAATAATAACGATGGGAAAGATGTAGACGGCGAGTTTCTCGCCGGTCTCCCCCTCTGTACGCGGGTTCGTCATGGTGTTTCCTTTCCAGAGTATGTCTCACTAGATGAATTGAGTATCCCATATGATGAACCTCACGTACCCGTTTTGGTCCAGATTTACTGTCACGCGATAGATTAGAAATATGTCCAAGCTTTTAAGCCCCGATTCCTCTCGTTTCTCCCGCCCAGCCGGCACCACGAGCCAGGCCGACGCGGTTTCTGCACACTACAAGAACGGCTCCCCCGCCGAGCTGGTGGCGGACATGGAAGCCATCGTTGGTCACGAGAACGTGCACGGACGTCTCAGCGACCTCGTGCGCTTCTCCTCTGATGCCGGCCCTTACCGCTCCATCCCGAACATCGTGGTCTCCCCGCGCAACGCCACGGACCTCGCTGCGCTGATGAAGTACTGCGATACTCACGATCGCCACATGACCTTCCGCGCAGCAGGAACGTCGCTGAACGGCCAGGCCATGGGCGATGACATCCTCGTCGATGTCAAAACCCACTTCGGCGGCATGGAGGTGCGCGAAGAAGGCCGCAAGCTGTGGTCCCGCCCCGGCGTCATCTTGGGCGATGCCCAGGCGGTACTCTCCCGCCACGGCTTCATGCTGGGGCCGGACCCGGGATCCACGTCCGTGTGCACCATCGGTGGCGTGCTGGCCGATAACTCCGGCGGCATGCGCTGCTCTTTAGAGCGCGATAGCTACCACAGCATTGAAGAGCTCATCTTCGTCCTACCTTCGGGCACCATCGTGGATACGTCCCGTGGGGACGAGGCCTTCCGCAAGCAGGAGCCAAAGCTCCACGCCGATCTACTGGCCTTCCGCGACAAGCTGCGCGCTAATACCGAGATGGTGGACTTCCTGCGCACTAAGTTCTCCATCCGCAACACCAATGGGCTGCGAATTGACGCCTTCCTCGATGAAGACGAACCCGTGCACATCCTCAAGCGCCTGCTCATCGGTTCCGAGGGCATCTTCGGCGCCATCACGGAATCCGTCATCCGCACGGTGAAGCTACCGCGTGTGAAGGCCACGACGTGGGTCGAGCTGCCCAACCTGCGTGATGCCGCAAACTACGTGCACCCCATCATGGAAACCGGCGCGGAAGCCTGCGAGCTTCTCGTCGCCCCCGTGATGCGCCGCTCCGCCGAGCACTATGCGCATGCGCCGGAATCCTGGCGCAACCTTGATGATGATGCCGCGGCACTTCTCGTCGAGGTGGGCGGCAGCGACGAGGCAGATTTGGACAAGGCCATGGATCGCCTACGCACCGTGCTTGCCGACGCCCCACTACTCCGCCCCCTCGAATTCCTCACCACCGCGGAAGGTATGCGCGGTGCGTGGGAGCTGCGCAACGGCCTCTATGGCCTGCTGGGCGCAGACCGCCCGAACGGCACGGCGTACATCACCGAGGATGTCTGCTTCCCGCCCTCTCAGGTTGGCGAAGCCGCAGCAGACCTGTTGGACTTGCAGGCTAAGTACGGCTACCCGGAATCCGTCATGGGGCACGCTGCTTTTGGCAACCTGCACTTCTTCTTCACCCCGCGTTTTGATGTCGAGGAAGAGCGCGAGTCCTATGCCGCGTTCTTGGATGATCTGGCCGAGCTGGTCATTGATAAGTACCAGGGCTCAATGAAGGCCGAGCACGGCACCGGCGTAAACATGGCTCCCTTCCTGGAGCACGAGTGGGGCACAGAGGCCTTCGAGCTGTTCTGGGAAGTCAAGAACATGATCGATCCCAAGGGCATCCTGGCGCCGAACGTGAAGCTTACACGCGACCAAACCATCCACCTGCGCAACTTCAAGTCCTTCCCGAAGGTCGAGAATGAAATCAACCCGTGTGTGGAGTGCGGCTTCTGCGAGCCTGTCTGCCCCTCGCGCCACGCCACGGTGACCCCACGCCAGCGCATCGTGCTGCGCCGCGAGATGGCCCGGCAGCAAGAAGGCTCGGAGGTGCTGGCGCAGCTACAGAAGGAGTACCAGTACGACGCAGTCGACATGTGCGCCGCAGACGGCACCTGTTCTATCCCCTGCCCGATTAGCATCGATACAGGTGCGGTCATGAAGCAGCTGCGCGCGCAACAGGCTACCCCGGCCCGCGAGAAGGTGGCACTGACGACGGCGCAGCGCTGGGAACTGGTGGAAAAGCTTGCCCGCGCTGGCATCATCTCCGCCAACAAGATTCCCCACAAGCCCCTCGAGCTGGGCGCCAACATGGCTCGCAACGTGGTAGCTCCCGACTTGCTGCCCACCGTCCCGGGGCCGCTTCCGAAGGCCGCATCGCGTCTGCCGGAAACCCCGCGCGAGGGCGCTGGCGCACTCTACTTCCCTGCCTGCATCAACCGCATCTTCGGCC
Organism: Corynebacterium sp. HMSC069E04; assembly: GCF_001813175.1. Lineage (NCBI taxonomy): Bacteria > Bacillati > Actinomycetota > Actinomycetes > Mycobacteriales > Corynebacteriaceae > Corynebacterium > Corynebacterium sp. HMSC069E04. The sequence goes on from NZ_KV811642.1 coordinate 48,304, forward strand.
GCCCAGCCGGCGCGGCCAAGGATTCAGTCGACCTCCCGCGCGCCATCGTGGAACTAGGACGCCGCGCTGGCCAGCCAGTGTGGATTCCGGAGGACGTCGCGGGCGATTGCTGTGGTACACCGTGGTCGTCCAAGGGCTACAAGGAAGGATTTGAGTACCAGGCTCAAAAGATCGTGCGCGACCTCTGGCATTGGTCGGAGCACGGCCAGCTGCCCATCGTGGTCGATGCTGCCAGCTGCACCCACGGGTTGCTAGATTCCGTTCCTGAGGTGCTCTCCCCTGCTGACCGCAAGCTTTGGGAGGATCTGCGCATCCTCGATGTCGTGGAATGGCTGCGCGATGAAATCGCCCCACACCTGCCCATCGTGAAAAACATGGGCAGCATCGCCGTACACCCAACCTGCTCGACTGACCACATGGGTATGAGCCAAGCGCTCGTTGACCTGGCAAACCTCTGCGGCTCTGCCAAAGTCCCGGAGGGCGCGATGTGCTGTGGCTCCGCCGGTGACCGTGTCATGCTGCACCCGGAGCTTGTCGAGTCCGCCACACGCGAGGAGCGCGTTTCTCTCGACGCGGAACACTTCGACGCCTTCGTCTCCGATAACCGCACCTGCGAAATGGGCCTGGAGATGATCTCCGGGCGGACCTATGAATCAATCGCAGTGCTGCTGGAGCGGGCCTCCCGTCCGGTCGTCACTCCATAGCAACGCGCCGGTGGCAATACTCCTCGTCGGGAGCTCTGCCACCGGCGCAACAGATGTGGTGGAGCCGGGTTAGAGATAGTCGTAATTGATTTCGGTGTCCGGGGCGAAAAACACGCACCCGCCCTTCATTGGGCGCAGGTAGATCGTGTCGCCCTGGTGCACGTCAATGCCGCGCGGCACCTTCACTGTGATCCGGCCACCGCGGACCACGGTTCCGTCATTGGCCGACTCTTCGCGCGCACCATAGACGTACAGCTCGGAGCCTAAGTGCTCCACAATACCGACCCGAACCAGTATCCCATACTGTTCACCTGGCTGGTTGACGCCAATGATTTCCCAATTCTCTGGGCGAACACCAACGAGGACGTGCTCCGCTCCCACCTTCGCGGCCTGCTCCCGTGGCATGTAATAGTCCAACGCATGATCTTTGCCGCTGACAACACGGCCGTCAACGAAAGGTACATTGTCGATGAGAGTCATAGCCGGCGAACCGATGAACGTCGCGACGAAGGAATTACCGGGGTTCTCATACAGTTTTTTAGGCGCGTCGACTTGCTGAATAATGCCCTGTTTGAGGACACACACGCGATCACCCATGGTCATTGCCTCAGTTTGGTCGTGGGTGACATAGACCGTGGTGGTGTTGAGCTCGCGCTGCAATTGAAGGATCTGCGCACGCGTGGATACGCGGAGCTTCGCATCCAGGTTGGAGAGGGGCTCATCCATGAGAAAGACCTTGGGCTGGCGCACGATAGCGCGTCCCATGGCCACACGCTGGCGCTGACCACCCGACATTGCGGAGGGCTTGCGATCAATAAGGTCCTCCAGCTCCAGCATTTTCGCAGCGAAGCTCACGCGCTCTTCGATGGTTGCCTTATCCACCTTGGCATTTTGCAATGCAAACGCCATGTTCTGGCGCGCTGTCATGTTGGGGTACAGCGCATAGGACTGGAACACCATGGCTACATCGCGGTCCCGCGAGCGGGTCTCGGTAACGTCGGCCCCGTCGATGAAGATCTGGCCTTCGTCGATCGGCTCAAGCCCAGCGAGCATACGCAACGTCGTAGACTTGCCGCAACCAGACGGTCCGACGAGTACTAGGAACTCGCCGTCTTTGATATCGAGGTTAATGCGGCTGACCGCCGGGGGCTTCTTCGGATCATAAATCCTGGAAGCTTGGCGGAATTCAACAGTAGCCATGGTGTCCTTTCAAACGATCCGAAGTGTTACTTGAGCTTCGGGGTGATGTCGCGGTCGATAACGCTCTGCGTCTCCTTTTGCAGGTCACCGAATGCGGACTCCACGTCCTCATTGCCCACAGTGATGCGATCAAGAACGCCACCGATGCGCTGTCCACCACCCGGTACGAAGACGCGAGCGTAATCCTGCGGCTTGGTGTTCTCGTTGAGCTGCTCGATTGCCGTCTGGGCGTTCGGGTTCTCCTCCAAGAACTTCTTCTCCTCTGGATCATCCAGGGCGTCCTTGCGCACCGGCATGTAACCCGTCTTCTGGGAGAACTTGATGGTGTTCTCGGTGTTCGTCAGGAAGTCAATGAACTTGACCGCGTTAGCCTTGCGCTCGTCAGAAATTCCAGCAGGCACGGCCAGACCAGCACCACCGGTGGCTGCCGAAGGACCGGGGCCTGGCAAGTAGGTGGTGATGAATGGAATCGTCGCCGTCTCCTTCAGGCCGCCCAGGGAACCGGTGGACTCCAGCAATCCAGAGGCCTTGCCAGAGCCGAAGGCTACAGTCGGGTCGGTGGAGATTTCGATGTGACCGGCCTTGACCTGGTCCTGCAAGAACTTGCCGGCTTCGATGGACTCCTTCGAGGTAAAGTTCGGTTCCCACTCATCAGAGTAAGAACCGCCAAAGGCCCAAATCATGCCTTGGAAGTACCAGTCGAGATAGCTAGAGCCATCCGGGACGGTGACGGCCGGCTTGTCGAGCTTGTCCTTGATTTTGGTGGCCCACTCGTCGAATTCTTCCCAGTCCTTCGGGCCACGGTCGGTGGGAAGGCCAGCCGCCTTGAGGTCATCGGTGTTCCAGTACATCAGGTTCGTGGAGCGGGAATACGGAACGCCGTAGTGCTTGTCGTTGTACTTGTAGTCTTCGCGCAGGGTGTCGACGTAGCTCTCATAGTTGATGTTGTTCATCTCCCAGAGTTCATCGAGAGGCGTCGTGGCTTCATTCAGTGCGAAGTTGAACCACGTGACGTCAGAAGCAACGAGAACGTCGGGAAGGTCGCCACCTGCGAGGGCAGCGTTAAAGCGCTGTGCAACTTCTTCGTAGTTGGAGCCTGCGGTGACCAGTTCGACCTTCAGATCTGGGTTCTCCTTCTCGAATTCATCAATGAGCTCTTGCTCTATGTCACGGGAGGAACCCGGGTGGTTGGACCAGAAGGTGATGGTGTTGGCGTCGCCGCCGTCTTTTGAGTCGTTCCCTGCGGTGGTCGAACCACCTGCACAGGCGGTCAAGGACATGGTGGTGACAAGCGCCGCGCAAGCGGCAACGATGCGAGTAGAAATTTTATGAGACATGGGGAGGTTCTCCTTGAGAAGTGAAGAGTTGGGTGGACTTGTTCGAGTTGGGCCTCGGGATGGCAGGCAGGCTAGCCCTTGACTGCTCCAGCAGTCAGGCCCTTAATCATCGGCTTCTGGAGTATGAGGAAGATGATGATCATGGGCAGGGTTGTCAGCACTGTGCCGGCCATCACCGGCGCCCAGTTGGTCACGCCTTCCGCATCCTGCAAGCGGGTCAGGCCCACCGGAAGGGTGGCTGCAGCCGGTGTATCCGTAATCAGGAAGGGCCACAGGTATTGGTTCCACTCATTGACCACGGTGATCAGGACGAACGCGGACAGCGTTGGCCACGACATGGGCAGGACCACTCGGAACAAGGTGGTGAAGAATCCTGCCCCGTCCATGCGCGCGGCCTCGAGAATCTCCGGCGGCAACGATTGGAAGTGATTGCGCATGAGGAAGGCACCGAACGCCACGCCCGCCAACGGGATGATGACTCCAGCGTAGGTGTCTCTCCAACCCCATGACGCAACCAACGAGTAGTTCGAAATAATGGTGATCTGGTTGGGCACCATCAACGAGGCGATGATGAGCAAAAACAACAGATTCCGGCCGGGGAAGCGAATGAAAGCGAAGGCATAGGCAGTCAGCACTCCGAGGACTACCTCCACCACCGTGAGAATCAGCGTGATGATGATGGAATTTCTCAGATAACTCGAGAAGCCAGAGGTCTGCCAGACATAGGAATAGTTTTCTTCCTTGAAAGGATTAGGCCAGAAAGAAATCGGATCCGAGTACACATCCTGGAAGGACTTAAAGCTGGTGATGAAGATGAAGTACAGCGGCACCACAATCATCAGCACTGTCAGAACCAAGGCAATATAGCCGACGACCTTCGTTGCTGGATGGCCGTGATCAGCCGGCTCACCTTTACGGTTGCGCTGGGCCTCGGTGATGACTGGGGCTGCGAGGGACTGCGAACCAGGAACCGGTGGAAGCTCACCTTTCGCTTGCGGGAGCCCCACCTTGATGGAAGCCGGAATTGCGCGTTTTTCGGACATTTACTTATCCATCCTTTCCTGCAACTTGATCTGCAGCACCGTAATGACAAGCACGACGAGGAACATGATGGTGGCCACGGCAGCGCCATAGCCGGCACGGTTGTTGATGAACGTCTCTTGGTACACCTGGAAAACCATCGTGGAGGTTCCATAACCAAACGGTCCACCGCCGGTCATCGCGTTGATAATGTCGAAGACTTGGAAGGAATTGAGCAGCACGGTGATTAACAAGAAAAACGTGGTGCCGCGAAGCTGCGGCAGGACCACACGGAAGAAATGGCGCGCGGCCGGAGTGCCGTCAATCTCCGAAGCCTCATCGAGGTCGCGCCGGCGCCCCTGCAGAGCAGCAAGATAGATGACGAAAACGTAGCCGACGTTCTTCCACACGTAGGTCACCGTAATCATGAACAATGCCCAGTTCTGCTGCTGGTAGAAGTTCGGCACATCGACCCCGATTAAGCCCAGGAAGTATTGGATAAGACCGTAGTTGGGATCGAAGACGAACTGAAAGGCAACGCCAATCGCCGCGCCCGCGATGACATAGGGCGCGAAAACAATTGAGCGCACCGCCGCGCGGCCAAACAGTTTCTGGTCCAGAAGCAATGCCAGCGCTAGCCCCAGCACCATCGAACCGACCACCGCGAAGAAGGTGAAGACGACAGTGTTGAACACCACGCGTCCCGTATCTGGCGCTTGGAACCAGTCGATGTAGTTCTGCAGACCGACGAAAGTCATCGTCGGCGATGAAATATTCCAGTTAAAGAAAGAGATGCGGATGTTATCGACCAGTGGTCGATAGGTGAAAAGAATGAGAAGGAGAAGGTTCGGGCCAATCAGCAATGCCGCTAGGCCGATCTGGCGCCAGTCGAGCTTTCGCTTGCGTGGGTGGCGCGCGTACTCCTCGGAGACGATCGGCTTCTCGGTAACAGGAGGGATCGTAGCCGTTCGCCCGCTCGCGGGGATGGTTTTTGCCATGCAGAAAAAACTAGACCAAGTCAGTAAACAAAAAGTTTACTCGACGTTTTGATTGAATAAACAAAAAGAAAATTCCCGGGGCCGCACCCACAAAAGCACCCCATACGCGTGGGTTACATCACATAAACGCACAGGAGAGGAATCTATAGAAACTCCTGAATACGGGAGTGCCACCGTCGATATAGCTAGACCTTTGCGGCCATGAACACAACGGCTCCGAGCGTAGCTTGGCGCTAACTCGCTGCGCGCACAACGTCGAGTGCTAGCTCTGGCAAGTCCGTTGCCATGAGCTCTACCCCGTTGTTACGACACCACTCCATGTCCTTCGGTAAATTCACCGTCCATACGTAGGACTGACTGTCGACGCCTGCAAAGAAATCAGCTTCCAACCGCGCCTGGCGAATGGAAGGCCCGAAGCCCGAAGCGCCCTCGAGAGAATCTGGTAGTCCCGCATCCGGTTCCAAGAGAAGAAAGGATCGCAGGGATGGCAATAGGCTTCGGAAGCGCGCAATTGCTTCAGGGTTAAAGGAAATCAGGCTGAACCGTGGATCGGCATCGAGATGTCGGTTGCGCAGGACTTCGGCCACCGACTCTTCGAGTCGCGCCCCGAAAGGAGACGGGTGCTTCGTCTCGATAAGCAGCTGCTTTCCGGGGTATGACTCGATGAGGTCCACAAGTTCGTCGAGAAGCAGGATGCGTTGAGGATCCTCGTGGGTACCAAAGTTGAGTCCGCGCAGCTCCTCCAGTGTCATGTCACCGACAGAGCCGGTGCCATCCGACGTGCGATCCACAGTCTGGTCGTGGATAACCACAACCTCCCCGTCCTTGGTCAGGTTGACGTCACACTCCACACCGGCCACATCAAGCTTGAGAGCCTTCTCGAAGGCACGGTACGTGTTCTCCGGGTACCACCCGTTATAACCTCGGTGCGCGATAATACCTGTGCGGTCTGCCATACTCTCTTCCTCCGAGCCGCAAAGTGGTTGTGCTTCTGGCGCCGCCCAGTGTAGACCGCTAACGGCGGCCTCCGCGGTTGCGGTGGGTCGCCACCACGTGCACCGCATCCAGCATCCCTAAGGTGAGCAGCGCCTCGCGGAGAGCAAACTGGAACGTCCAAAGGCGGCGGAAAACCTGGTCGAAGCCCGCTGCCGCAGCTTCGCGGTGCCGCCCGTCGAAGAAGCTGCGCTGGTAACGAAGCGTTTCCAGGTAGTGGGTTCCGGTGTGGGTCTGAGCGATGATGCGCAGGTTGGAGCGCCTATCGAAGAGTCGGTGGGTCTCCTCCAGCGTCGGGTAATCCAGGCCAGGCCATATATAAGCTCGCAGAACCTGAATCGCGGACTGGGCGGCCGGAGTCATCGCCTCGGTAGCAAAGAGCGATCCCATGGCCACTCGCCCACCGCTGACCAGCGAGCGATCCAGCATCTGCACATAGCGCCGGCGCTCGGGAGCCGATAGCGTCTCTAGCTTCTCCACGCTCACTATCGCGTCATAGCGCCCGCGCCACTGCTTCGGATTGGGCAACGCCGTTTCGATGCCCTGCACATGGACAGAATCAGCGGCTCCCTCAAGGAGTAGTTGTTCGTCGAACAGCGCCTGCTGCTCAGCATCCCCCGTAAGGACGTCAACGGTGGCGCGCCGGGCAACGGCTTGAATTGCTACCTGCAGACCAGTCGCCGGATAAACCAGAAGATGTGTGCCGGCGCCGGTGCGGGTGGCGTCGAGAAGCCACTGTGCAGCGCGGCGCTGCGCATCGCCCAAGTCCTCACGGTCGGTGTGCGTCGGCTCGGTCACACTTGTCACATCGACGAAGTGCTCTTTGGGTTCTTTGCTCCCCACCCGCGCACTATAGCTGCGCACCGCTTCACGCACCGTTGTGGGAACGCCGCTAGCAAAGATGCCGCCCGAATGGCTGAGGGAATCACCCGCATACAGTTTCACCACATCAAGAGGCAGCTCGCCCGGGCTCGAAGTCTCCACCGCAAGCTCTTTCGCCTTCGGCCGGTAGCCCACCCCCAGCAGCCGCAGGAGAACGTTGACCAAACGATCGGAATCGGGCGTCGTCCACTCCCCTGCCATATAAGACTCGGCTAAGCCCAGCCAGCCAGAATCGGCGATGCGGGAGAAGAGGGCGTCGTGAAGCACGGCTAGATCTGGGTCCTCGCCGTCCAACTCGACCCCAGCTTTGGAACACGCCTGCGCAAATTCCGCCTCCGACCGGTCGCTTTTGAAACGCAGCAGGCGTGAAGAAGGTACGGTGGCCACGCCCGGCCACGCCGCAGCGTCAATCGAAGCCAAGTGGGAATACACGCTCTAGCCAGCCTTCCTCATCGCACACACGTATTTTCTTAGACTAAAACGGGCGGGCCACGAACAGGTGGAGGCGCGGCCTAAAAAGCCAGTTAATAACCCATAAAGTATGCATGTACCGCTAGAAAGGTTTAGACTAACTCGGGTAAAATAATCTAGCTTTCTTAAGGAAGGTATTCAATCACCATGGCGCACACCCCCTACCGTCCTAGTAACGGCCGCCACCACGTCGTTGTTATCGGTGCCGGCTTCGGCGGCATCAACGCCGTTAAGAAGCTCAAGGACGCGGATGTTGAGATCACCCTGATCGACAAGAAGAACCACCACCTCTTCCAGCCGATGCTTTACCAGGTCGCCACCGGCGTCATCTCCGCCGGTGAGATCGCCCCGTCCACGCGTCAGATCCTGCGCCACCAGGACAACGTCAACTTCGTCAACGGTGAGGTTACCGACGTCAACATCAAGGATCAGACCGTCACCGCAGAACTTGACGGCGCGGTTCGCACCTACGGCTACGACTCCCTCATCGTCGCCGCCGGCGCTGGTCAATCCTACTTCGGCAACGACCACTTTGCCGAGCACGCACCGGGCATGAAGACGCTTGACGACGCCTTCGAGATCCGCTCCCGCATCATCTCCGCCTTCGAGAAGGCTGAGTTGGAAGAAGATCCTGCCAAGCGTGAGAAGCTGCTGACCTTCGTCATCGTCGGAGCTGGCCCGACTGGTGTTGAGCTCACCGGCCAGATTGCTGAGCTGGCACAGCGTACGTTTGCTGGCGAATACTCCAACTTCGGTTCTTCCTCCGCCAAGATTTACCTGCTGGATGGTGCCCCGCAGGTCCTTCCTCCGTTTGGCAAGCGCCTCGGCCGCAAGGCTCAGCGCACCCTGGAGAAGCTGGGCGTTGACGTGCGCCTCAACGCCATGGTTACCGACGTCACCGCTGACGCCGTCACCTACAAGAACATGAAGACCGAGGAAGAGGTCAGCATCGAGGCCGCGACCAAGATCTGGTCTGCCGGCGTCGCTGCTTCCCCGCTGGGCAAGCTTATCGCTGACCAGGCAGGCGTGGAGGCGGACCGTGCCGGCCGCGTCTCTGTCAACGAGGACCTCACGGTTGGTGAGTACAAGAACGTCTACATCGTCGGCGACATGATTTCCCTCAACCGCCTTCCGGGTGTGGCCCAGGTGGCCATCCAAGGTGGCAACCACGTGGGCAAGCTCATCGAGGCCAAGATCGATGAAGAGTCCACCGCTAACGAGGCCGAGCCGTTTGAGTACTTCGACAAGGGCTCCATGGCCGTCATTTCCCGCTTCAACGCAGTGGTCAAGCTGGGCAAGACTGAGTTCGCTGGTTTCCCGGCTTGGATTTCCTGGCTTGGTCTGCACATCTTCTACATCGTTGGCTTCCGCAGCCGCACCCTCGTTGCGCTGCACTGGCTGCTCAACGCCTTCTCGCGCGACCGCGGCAATCTGGAGATCACCCAGCAGCAGCGCGTTGCTCGCAACGTGATTGACCGCGACCTCCACTAGGTCTTACGCGTCTTTTAAGGAGAGAGGATATATCCTCTCTCCTTTCTCTTTGCCCATGTACGGTAGAAGGAAGAACAGCCTAGCTTAAGGAGAAAACCGTGAGCCAACCTGCGCTGCCTCGTGTCCTCAGCATTGCCGGCACCGATCCCACGGGCGGCGCTGGTATTCACGCCGACCTCAAGTCTTTTGAGGCCGCTGGGGCCTACGGCATGGCCGTGGTGACCGCCCTGGTGGCGCAGAATACGCAGGGCGTGCGCGCTATCCACACCCCACCGGTGGACTTTTTGCGCGAACAGCTGGAAAGTGTCAAGGACGACGTGACTATCGACGCCGTCAAGATCGGCATGCTGGGCTCTGTTGCCATTACCGAAGCGGTGAGCGACTTCATTACTTCCCTCCCTGCGGGTGTGCCGGTGGTCTGCGATCCGGTCATGGTCGCCTCCAGCCGTGACCGCCTGCTCGAGCCGGAGGCGGAACGCGCAGTACGTGAGCTGGCTTGCCGCGCGACAGTGGTCACCCCCAACCTGCCGGAGCTTGCAGTCCTCGCGGGCGTAGCAGAACCGCGCACCTTTGATGATGCTCTTTCTGTTGCAACCGAGTGGGCCCACGAGAACGACACGTGGGTCGTAGTCAAAGGCGGGCACCTCGATGGTGCTCAGGCCGATAACGCGACCGTAAGCCCTTCCGGCGAAATCACGCGCGTGCCCTGCCCGCGGATTGATACGAAGAACACGCACGGCACCGGCTGCTCTCTGTCCTCTGCCCTAGCGGCGCGTTTGGGCGCGGGCCAATCCCTCGACGAGGCACTGGTATGGGCAACTGAATGGCTCCACGAGGCGATCGTGCATGCGGATGCGCTCCACGTCGGGCACGGACACGGCCCCGTTGACCACGGCCACCGGCTCCGGCGCCTCGCCGCGGAGGCACAAAGTTAGCCCAGTAGATCGGCGCCTGGGCGGGTAAGCACGGCCACCATGAAGGTGGAATTCTCCTTAAAGACCTTCATGTCCCAGGATGCAAAGATGAAATCGACCCGATAACCCAGTGAGCGAGCGAGGTCGAGGAAGTCCTCAAAGCCCCAGCCGCGGCCCTCGCCAAAACCGACGACGAAGCGGCCGCCGGGGCGTAGCGCGTTAAACACATTGCGCAAGGCCGCCTCACGCCCTTCGGTAGCAATGAAAGTCATGACGTTGCCCGCAGCCACGGCGATGTCGAAGTTATTCTCGGGGATTTCCTCCTCGGAAAGATCACCTACCTCCCAGCGGGCCTCCGGATAATCGTTGACCGCATGTTCGATCAAGATGGGATCGACATCCACGCCCACGACGGTATGCCCGCGTTTTACCAACTCACCGCCAAGACGTCCGGAACCGCAGCCGGCGTCGAGAACGCGGGAGTGGCGTTCACTCATGGCGTCGATAAGCCGGGCTTCCCCATCGATATCCTTGCCCTGGGCCCGTAGCGTCTTCCATTTCCGTGCAAAGTTGTGGGAATGGGCGGGATTCGCTGCAGTTACTTCTTTCCAGGTAGGCATGACAACGAGTATAGGCCTTTAGAGGTGTAAGATTTAGCCGCTCTTATAAAACGCCTATACGAAGCGAAGGAGGCTGAGACACGATGCCATCTGTACCGTCACCATTCAAGCCACGCAAGAAAAACACTTCGGACAATAATTCGCCGAGTTTTTCTGTGCCTGTCGAGCGCGCCATTGAGCACTGCCGAGTGTTCATCGACGGCGAGGCACTGCCCGGTGAGTTCACCCCGCACAGCGCGCTGCAAACCGTGGAAGAATACGGCCGCGGCTTCGTGTGGGTAGGCCTGCATGAGCCCTTAGAGTCCCAGATGACGAAGGTGGCGGCTGAGTTCCGCATCCACGAACTCATCGTTGAAGACACGGTCCAGGCCCACCAGCGCCCGAAATTAGAGCGCTACGATGACCAGCTTTTTGTGGTGGCACGGTCAGTGAACTACCGTGACCACGACGAAGTGGCCGACAAGCGCCAGATCATTTCCACGGGTGAAATCCAAATGATCATCGGGGATACGTTCATCATCACGGTGCGCCACTCTGCCAAGTTGCCCAACTTAGCCTACGTGATTCAGGATGAACAGGACCTAGTTGAGCAGGGCCCCATATCGCTCGCGTGGAAGATTCTGGACATGATGGTGGACCGCTATTCGGAGATCTGCCGCCTCATCGCCATCGAGGTCGACGAACTAGAAGAAGAAATCTTCACCCCGAATTCGCTGCCCAACATTGACCGTATCTACATGTTTAAGCGAGAGATTCTGGAGATGAAGCACGCGATCGTGCCGCTCTCGCCGGCTTTGCGGGCGATGGTCGCAGACCACAAGGATCTCATTCCGAAGACGATTCGCTCCTATCTGCGCGATGTCAACGATCACCAGCTCGTCGTTCAAGACCAGGTGGCGGGCTTTGACGAGCGCTTGACCTCGCTTATCGACGCCTCCGTCGCCAAAATCAACATGCAGCAAAACTCCGACATGCGCACGATCTCTGCGGTGGTTGGCATGTGGGCCGCTCCGACGCTCGTGGCGGGTATCTACGGTATGAACTTTGATGTCATGCCGGAGCTGCATTTTCCTTGGGGCTATTACGGGGCAATTGGCCTCATGGTCTTGGTCGTGGCCGGAATGTGGTGGTGGTTCCGGCGCAATAACTGGCTGTAGGGGCTACTGCACCACCATGGTGCGCAGTGTGGAAGCAGCGAGAAGTACATCGCCCTGGCTGATTTTTACTTCCCACAGCTGCGTGCGGCGGCCCTTGTACAGCGGCGTAGCGACGGCGCTGACGGTGCCTTCGGCTACCGGTTTAAGGAAGTCTGTGTTGTTGTTCACGCCGACAACCGGCTTGCCCGCGAGAATGAGGCTGCCGACAGATGCAGTGGACTCCGTAATCGTGCAGAAAAGCCCGCCATTCGCCACGCCCCACGGCTGGTGGTGGTCTGGAACGACGTCGACCTCGGAGCGAATCTCATCAGCCGAGATGTGTGTGAAGCGCAGTCCGATGAGCCCGGCAAGCCCCTGTGGGTGAGAGTTGATGAGGTCAAGTTCCTCGGCGTTGAGCGGCCGTGTTTGGGATACCGCGACAAACTTTTCAAAGATTTCAGAGTGTTTCATGCCACACCAGGTTAGTGGATATCGGTGACGTAGGATGGTGGACATGACTCAAACTGCTGAAAAGACAGATCTCGCTCAGATTGGCGTTGTGGGCCTCGCTGTAATGGGCTCCAACCTCGCGCGTAACTTTGCCCGAAACGGAAATACCGTCGCGGTCTACAACCGCAGTCCGGAAAAGACCCGCGCGCTCATCAGTGAGCACGGTGATGAAGGTACCTTCATCCCGTCCGAAACTGTCGAAGATTTCGTTGCCTCCCTCGAGCGCCCCCGCAAGGCAATCATCATGGTGCAGGCTGGCGCGGCTACCGACGCCGTCATCAATCAGCTCACCGAGGCGATGGATGAGGGCGACATTATTATTGATGGCGGCAACGCCTTATTCACGGACACCATTCGCCGTGAGAAGGAGGTGGCGGCTAAGGGCCGTCACTTTGTCGGCGCGGGAATTTCCGGTGGTGAAGAAGGCGCGCTCAATGGCCCGTCCATCATGCCTGGCGGCCCAGCAGAGTCTTGGGAGACCCTGGGCCCAATCCTTGAATCGATCGCAGCAGAAGTGGACGGAACGCCGTGTGTGACCCACATTGGACCGGATGGCGCGGGTCACTTTGTCAAGATGGTGCACAACGGCATCGAATACGCCGACATGCAGGTTATCGGTGAGGCATACCAGCTGCTTCGTTATGGTGCAGGCATGGAACCAGCTGAAATCGCTGAGGTTTTCCGCGAGTGGAACGCCGGCGACCTGGACTCCTACCTCATTGAGATCACCGCCGAAGTGCTGGCACAAAAGGATCCGGAGACAGGTGCCCCGCTTGTCGACGTCATCGTGGACGCCGCCGGCCAGAAGGGCACCGGCCGTTGGACCGCCATTAATGGCCTCGAGCTGGGCGTGCCGATCACCGGCATTGCGGAATCGGTGTTCGCGCGTGCGCTCTCCTCTGCCACCGCTCAGCGTGCAGCTGCCCAGGAGGGCCAGCTGCCCTCCGGAACCATTACCGAGCTCAACGTAGATAAAGCCGAGTTCGTCGAAGACGTTCGCCGTGCACTGTATGCCGCAAAGCTCATTGCCTACTCTCAGGGCTTCGATGAGATCAAGGCTGGCTCCGAGGAGTTCGGCTGGAACGTGGACCCACGTGACTTGGCTACAATCTGGCGCGGTGGTTGCATCATTCGTGCGAAGTTCCTCGACCGCATCCGTGAGGCCTACGACAACAATGCCGACCTGCCTGCCTTGATTTTGGACCCGTATTTCAAGGGCGAGCTGGAGAACCTCATCGACCCGTGGCGCCGCGTCGTCGTTGCTGCAACGCAACTGGGCCTGCCGGTTCCGGTGTTTGCCTCTTCCCTCTCCTACTACGACAGCTTGCGAGCCGAGCGCCTCCCTGCTGCTCTAATCCAGGGCCAGCGCGATTTCTTCGGCGCCCACACCTTCAAGCGTGTGGACCGGGACGGCACATTCCACATCGAATGGTCAGGTGACCGCTCCCTGACCGAAATGTAGCCGCCAAGCCCCTCCCCCGAGGGGCTTTTCTTATATCTGTTCCGCCGAACGTATTCTCCCTTCTCCGGCTGCGCCCCTCACCGTTCCTGCGGAGCGCTCCTAGGCGCCACACGCCGCCGTTCCCGCCATGGCTCACATCCTCTCGCCCGCAGCCACCGTTCACCCAGCCTCCCCCTGTCCGCAGCCACCGTTCACCCAGCCAATCCCGTCCCC
>NZ_KV811643.1:0-7679 GCF_001813175.1 Corynebacterium sp. HMSC069E04
TGCGGAACGATGTCTCCGAACCAGACACCCGTCGGGGCAGCCGACTGCCGGAGGAGCACTGCGGTGATCGACAAAGCTTCGATCTACTTCGCTGTCTTGGCGGCTCGTGTCCTGACTTAGCGCTCTGCGGGGTTGAGCACCGATGGTGCTTCCACGTTGGAGTTGCAGCTGCGATTACGTGGCCGCTGAAACCACAGCAGCCGGGGCTTCTTCAGGTGGCGTGGGCGCAGTGCCACTTTGCGGAAAACCACGCGCCCGCGCACCGGTGCCATGGTTTGTAGCACCGAGGCCACCACGACCAGCCCGATGGCCGCCAGCTTGAGCTGGGACACGTTCTGGGAGAGCAGGAGCCAACCGAAGAGCGCGGCGAAGACGGGCTCCAAAGCGATCAGGATGGAAAAGACGTTGGGGGCAAGCTTGCGCAGCGCAAGGAATTCCAACGAGTAGGGGATGAGCGAGGCCAGCACGCCCGTGCCCAGAGCAAGCAGCAGTAGCGAAGGATCGCTGGCCAAAGCCACCGCCCCGCGCCCACCCACTGGCAGGAGCACCAAGCCACCGATGAGGAAGGCCACGGCCAAACCATCTTGGCCGCTAAAGAGCGCGCCGGCCTTCTTACTGGCCAGTATGTAGGCGGCCCACATCGCGCCGGCACACAGCAAGAAGAACACACCTCGCAGGTTGAGGGGAGCTCCGTTGAAGGAGTCCAGGCCCATCAGACCCATGCCGAGAAGGGCGAGGGCGACGCAGGTGGCGTCGCGAAGCGAGCGTGAGAGGCACGCCGCCAGCAGTAGCGGGCCGAGGAACTCGATGGTCACGGCAGGACCTAACGCAACAAGCTCGATGCCGGCATAGAAGAATCCGTTCATCAGGCCCAGCGTGAGTCCGAAAATGCTCGCGGAGATCCACTTCTCACGGCTCCACGTGCGCACGCGCGGTCGCGCAATGGCGAGCAGAATCACGGCGGCGAAGAGCAAACGCAGCGAAGCGGTGCCCCAGGGCCCGCCGATGGGGAAGAGCTGGATGGCGAGGCTCGCTCCGAGCTGGATTGAAATGCACGAGCCGATGACGCACAGAACGGCAAGGGGATTGGTCATGCAGTCCATTGTGGGGTGGGAAGAACTGTTAGTCTATCTACAGTTTTTAACACGTACCTGTTAGGGATTCTGTCATGTTGGATCTGCACCGTCTGCGCATTCTTTATGAGCTGCAACGCCTCGGCACCGTCACTGCCGTGGCGGAATCGCTGCGGTATACGCACTCGGCCATCTCCCAACAACTGGCACAGTGTGAAAAAGACGTCGGCGTGGCGCTCTATGAGAAAGTCGGCCGGCGAGTGCGTTTGACGGAGCCGGGGAAAATCCTCGCGTCTTATGCTGAGCGGATGCTCGCCTTGGCGGATGAGGCCGAGTCACAGGTCATTGCATCCACCAACGCGGTGCGTGGCACGATCAAGGTCACGACGTTTCAGACCATCATGTCCTCGCTGGTCCCGCGGGCGCTGACGGAGCTAGCCAGGGAGTACCCGGACCTGCGCGTGCAGATCATCCAGCGCGAAGCCGATGGCGCGATGGAGCTGCTGGCGCGCCGGGAGGTGGACCTCATCCTGGGTGAAGAGTATGAGTCGGACATGCCCGCCACGGATGAGCACACCCACCGGGAGCTG
Organism: Corynebacterium sp. HMSC069E04; assembly: GCF_001813175.1. Taxonomy (NCBI): domain Bacteria; kingdom Bacillati; phylum Actinomycetota; class Actinomycetes; order Mycobacteriales; family Corynebacteriaceae; genus Corynebacterium; species Corynebacterium sp. HMSC069E04. The sequence continues at coordinate 1,664 of NZ_KV811643.1, forward strand.
CTTCTCGACGACCCCCTACGCCTCATCACCCCACTCACCGGCCCCTGGAACACACTGCGCTTAGAGGATTTTGCAGCGTTCGATGGCGAAATCCCTTTTGCCATGGACCCGGAGGAGTTTTTATTGGGGCGCTTCGTCCACCGTCTGTGCCGCCGGCATGGTTTTAACCCCAGCGTGCTCTATGAAACCCCGGATCCCTTCTTGCACGCGCACTTGGTGCGCACGGGCCACGCGGTGGCGGTGATTTCGGACCTTTTTCTTGAGGAGATCGAAGGCGTACGTGTGGTTGCTTTGCCTGGTAATCCCACCCGCACGCTCTACACAGCGGTGCGTGCTGGACGCGAGGGGCACCCCGCTCTGCGGGCGTTTCGGGCGGCATTGGGCAAGGCGGCTGCCACCGCTAAAGATTTTGGACCTCTCCCTGCGGTCTAGGGCGCGGGTTCTTGCGTTAAACTGATGACCGTGACTAACCCAAATGCAACCCCGCGTCCTGTCCTCGTGGTGGACTTTGGCGCCCAGTACGCGCAGCTCATCGCCCGGCGCGTGCGTGAGGCCAACATCTACTCCGAGGTTGTCCCCAACTCTGCCTCCGTGGAGGACATCAAGGCCAAGAACCCGGCCGCGCTGATCCTCTCCGGTGGCCCGTCCTCCGTATACGCGGACGGCGCCCCTGCTCTGAAGCCGGAGCTGCTCGAGCTCGGCATCCCGGTCTTTGGTATCTGCTACGGCTTCCAGTCCATGACCCAAGCCCTGGGCGGCACCGTGGCCTCCACTGGTGCCCGCGAGTACGGCCGCACGGACATGACCGTGTCCGGCGGCGTGCTGCACAAGGGCCTGGAGGACACCCACAAGGTGTGGATGTCTCACGGCGATTCGGTCACTGAAGCCCCGGAGGGCTTTGAGGTGACCGCGTCGTCGGAAGGCGCTCCCGTGGCAGCCTTCGAGTGCCTGTCCAAGCAGATGGCCGGCGTGCAGTATCACCCGGAAGTCCTTCACTCGCCGTACGGCCAGGAGGTGCTCACGCGCTTTTTGACTGAGGTAGCAGGTTTGGAGCAGAACTGGACCGCAGAGAACATTGCGGAGCAGCTCATCAACGATGTGCGCGAGCAGATCGGTGAGGAAGGCCGTGCAATCTGCGGCCTGTCCGGTGGCGTGGATTCCGCCGTAGCCGCAGCCCTCGTGCAGCGCGCTATCGGTGACCGTTTGACTTGTGTCTTCGTTGACCACGGCCTGCTGCGCGCGGGTGAGCGTGAGCAGGTGGAGAAGGACTTCGTGGCGTCGACTGGCGCCAAGCTCATCACCGTGGATGAGCGCGAGGCCTTCCTCAACAAGCTGGCCGGTGTGACCGAGCCGGAGGCCAAGCGTAAGGCCATCGGTGCGGAGTTCATCCGTTCCTTCGAGCGCGCCGTCGACCAGGCTCTGGACGGCCAGGATGCCGCGTTCTTGGTGCAGGGCACGCTGTACCCGGACGTCGTGGAGTCCGGTGGCGGTGACGGTACTGCGAATATTAAGTCCCACCACAACGTGGGCGGCCTGCCTGACGACGTCGAGTTCGAGCTCGTCGAGCCGCTGCGCCTGCTCTTCAAGGATGAGGTCCGTGCGGTTGGCCGCGAGCTGGGCCTGCCGGAGGAAATCGTGGCGCGCCAGCCTTTCCCGGGCCCGGGCCTGGGTATCCGCATCATCGGTGAGGTCACCGAGGAGCGTCTCGAGACGCTGCGCCAGGCGGACCTCATCGCGCGTACCGAGCTGACCAACGCTGGCCTGGACGGCGAGATTTGGCAGTGCCCGGTGGTGCTGCTTGCCGACGTCCGCTCCGTCGGCGTCCAAGGCGATGGCCGCACCTATGGCCACCCGATCGTCCTGCGCCCAGTGTCCTCCGAGGACGCCATGACCGCGGACTGGACCCGCCTGCCGTACGACGTGCTGGAGAAGATCTCCACCCGCATCACCAACGAGGTCAAGGAAGTCAACCGCGTGGTGCTCGACGTAACCTCGAAGCCGCCGGGAACCATCGAGTGGGAGTAAAAGCGAAGCGAAGCAAACTCCCAGACGCTGCGTAGCGCGGCCGTGCCCTAACTAACTGGGCGCGGCCGCGCTCCCGTTTTCCGCCCCTGGCACTCAGTTCCGCGGAATGGAGCTGAAGCTCCTGCGCGCCCGCCGCAGCCGCAGGCGTCAGCCGGCACCATACGGTTAACACGCATGCCGCTAGCGTGCCCGTTGCCAGTATCGACGGCGTTAGTACGCACGGCACAAGGGCACATACCTCTTTAACGCGCGCGCGAGTAGCCGCACGCCGAGCAAGTTTTCTCAGCGAGCGGCTGGTTAAAGCGGTTGTGTGATTAGGGCGAAGCTCTACAGGTGGGATGAACTCGGTGGCGGGTCCGGAGGTTTGCCGGAGTTCTGCGGCGGCGCGCCGGGGGCAGAGCCTGGTGCCGCACGCGGCGTGGAACGTGGGGCGGGCGGGCCGGATGTCGGCGGATCCGTGGATGTTCGAGCAGGCGGGTGGGCCGGGCTTTCGATGGGAATCGGCGGCCCCGCCCACGGCGGCAGGTAGTGCACGCGGCCATCGATGCGGTCGAGGCGCCCGCGGCCGGTGGGCTTTTCCGGATCATCGTCATTGACCGCATTGTGGTAGGCACACAGCGGCACCAAGTTGGCCATATTCGTCGGCCCGCCATCTTGGAAGCGGGTGAGGTGATGAATCTGCGAGTCCTCAGCAGGTGCGTTGCATCCCGGCCACGCGCACGTCGGGTGCTCCGCCGACAACGCCAGGCGCTGCTTGGTGTTGGCGAAACGGCTCGCCATGTAGAGGTTCACGGGGCCGTGATGGGGATGGACGAGGGTGATGAGGCCGAGGTCGGCAAGCTTTTCGCGCACGAATTCCGCACCGGTCATCGTCGCGCCATTAGTCAGCTGCAGCTCAATCTCCTCACCGTCACCGTCGACGATGCGGTCCAGCTCACCCAAGCGCACGATGACGTTCGACTGCAGCGTCTGGCCGGAACCACCGCCGCCGCGGAACACGGTATGCGCTGCGGTGAGCAAATCCCGATCCGTGGACTTGAGCACGGCCAACAGCTTGGAAATATTGAGCGAGGAATCCGTAATGCTCAGCGTGTGGTTGCGGCCCGCGCGCCGCGTCACCCGCACGCCCGGTGCAGGGTCCTTGGGCGGACGCCACTCTTTGAGCTTTGCCTTCGCCACCATGGGGATTTTCTCCCGCGGGGTGGCCGCCAGTAGTTGCCGCAGCTCCCAGGCCCTGCGGGCTTTAAGCTTGGAACAGTAGCGCTCGATATCGAGGAGCGTGAACACGTCGTGGCCCGTACGGCGTGCCTTGCGCTGCCGGGAGCGGAACATCGTGTCCCCGAAATACACCGCGTGTAGCCCCAGCAGCTTCTCCGCGAAATCTGGTCGCGCACCCATCTGAACCAGCTGCGCGCGCGTAACACCGGCGCATTGCTCGACGACGTCCAGCCCGCGCGCTAGTGCTTGAATGTAACCCCCCAGTTGCATAGCCCACAGCCTAAACCAGGCCGGGGAACCTCGCTACTTGAGCGCAGAAATCGCGGCGCAGAGCTTATCGACGTCCCCCTCTTCCGTCGACCACGCCGTACAAAAACGCACCACCCGCAGGCCTTCGTGTTCTTCGAAGAACTGGCGCACGAAGTCCTGCGAGAGTTTGTCTTCCTGCTCGCGGGTTAGCAGAGCGAACTGCTGATTGGTGGGAGAGTCAAAGAGCATGTCGATGCCTGCGGCGCGGAATGCCTCGGCGATGCGCTGGGCCTGGGCGTTGGCGCGGGCGCAGATCTGTTCGTAGAGGGTGGTTGCTGCAGCGCTGTTTACCTCATTGCCCGGGGTGGCTGCTTGAGCGCGAGTGCAGGTTGCGTTCGACTCAGCGAGCGCGTCGGCGGAGACAGTAGGAGGGGCGCTGAAGAGGGCGGCGAATTGCGCGCCGAGCAACCAGCCCTTAGCCAGCAGGCCACCGCTTTGTTTCATGGCATTGCGAAAGCGCGGAGCACCCGCGGGGAAGACGATGGCCTCGCCGAAGAGGGCGCCGCATTTGGTGCCGCCGATGGTGAAGACGTCGACAAGCGCGGCCAGGTCCGGCAGGGTGATATCTGAAGCGGACAGGCCGTAGCCGAGGCGGGCGCCGTCGACAAACAGGCCCAACCCGTATTCATCGCAGACCGCGCGCAGGGCCACGAGTTCGGCGCGGGAGTAGGCGGTGCCAAACTCAGTGGGTTGGGTGATATAGACCAGCGCCGGCTCCGGCATGTGCTCTTCCACCCCGGAGGCGCGGTACTCATCCATGCACGCGCGGACCTGTGCGGCGGTGATCTTTCCCAGCTGGTTTGGCAGCGTGATGACCTTGTGCCCGGTGTGCTCGATAGCACCCGTCTCATGGGTGGCGATGTGCCCGCTATCCGCCGCAATAACACCTTCCCAGGGGCGCAGCCGGTGGGCGATGATGGTGGCGTTGGCCTGCGTGCCACCGACCATGAAATGCACCTCGGCGTTCGGTGCCTGGCAGGCAGCGCGGATACGCTCAGCGGCCGTGTTGCAAAGCTCGTCGGTGCCGTAGCCGGCATAAGCCCCGCCTGCCCCCGCGATGGCTTCCAGGACGCGGGGGTGAGCGGAGCGATGGTAGTCGTTGCCGAAGTGAATCATGGTGGGTCAGTTTAGCCGGTGACCGTGACTTCGCCGATGCCGGCGTCGATGTGAATGTTCAACAGCGCGTCAGGGTCCTGACGTTCGGTGCAGTTACTCTCACCCAGGCCGTCATCGCAGGTCAGCGAGACAGGGACGTCCTTCGGGAGGATGACCTCGACGGCGCCGATGCCGGCGTCGACGGTGACATCGTGCTCGTCTTTCAGGCCGTGGAGCTGGCTGAAGTCTACCGTCGATTCGCCGATGCCCAGGTCATAGTACTCCTTAAGCTCCTCTTCATGGGTGGGGGCAAAGTGCTGTTCACCGGCGTTAAAGCGGAAGCTGAAACCGGACTCCTCGTCGGCCTCGGCGACGAAGGTGACTCCAAGGAAGGCAATCGTCAGGGCCGCTCCCACAGCGCCGAGGGCAATCGCGCCCTCGACCCACTGCGAACCGCGCTTCTTTGTCGGTTCCTCCCGCGGGCCCGGCTCCGGCAGGTCCCAGGCATCGGGCACCACGCCGAGTGGATCCCAAGACGGCGGAGTCCTACGCCCTGGCGGGAAGGGGTGGCCGTCTGCCGGGGTATAAGGGTTGAGGTTGACAGGTTCCTCGCGCACCGGCTGCTCGGCGGCCAATAGCCCGCTGGGCGGTAGCGGTTCGCGTTGGTGAAGGGCGTACCATGCCAGCGCCAACAGCCCGAAGGTCAACACAGCGGGCGGAAGTCCGGCGAGGAATTGTCCGCTGAGGAACAGTGGGCCGGAGCTAAAAGTAAGAAGAACACCGACAATCAGAATCCAGCCGAGCTCTTGTTCCTCCTTGACACCATCCTTGCCCAAGGCCGCATCGAGCGGGCAGTAGGGCGAGCCAAAGCGCGGCATGAGCGCCCACGCGGCGAGGTAGGCGGCGATGCCACCGCCGAAGGCGAGTGACGCGACCACGAAGGCCACGCGCACGATCGTGGGGTCGAGCTGATAGCGCACCGCGATGCCTTCGCAGACACCAGCGAGGTGCGCGTCACCGCCCTGTTTCTTGGGAAGGCGGACGGGGCGGGTCGTCCACATCTGGTTGAGCGTGCTGTTCTTCGTCATACTTTTATGGTGCCGTGCGGGGCCTCGTTGCGGTATCGGTAATCGCCCTGATTTTTCGGCCTCAGGGTTGTCCCTGATGTGCCCGAGGGGTGGCGCGTGGGACCATAGCTAGTATGACTTCGCCCTATGTGCCCGCAGAAAACGCGGCGCCTTATCCCGTGATGTCGCGCCCCCAGTCTGGCCGCGTGGTCGCCGGCGTGGCGGCGGGATTGGCGCAGAATCTTGGGGTCTCGGCGCTCTCCGTGCGCATCGCTTTGACCGCGTTGACCTTGCTGGGCGGG
>NZ_KV811644.1:0-1416 GCF_001813175.1 Corynebacterium sp. HMSC069E04
TGTGAAGTCTCGAGACATCGTTCCGGTCGGTGTCTCGAGATTTTTAGTTTTTAGTTGCCCCGTTGGGGGTTGAGTTCGTTGTCTTTCTTGTTGTAATAGATCTTTTCTTCAGTGAGTGTGTAGGCGGCGATTTGTGCCCCGGTGGCGGTTATTTTGATGTCGACGTGGTTGTCAACGCAGACCATTGTGATGGGTTCTCCGCCCCATCTGCGTCCGATGTAGAGGCGGCGTAGTTTGCCGCCCCATCGCAGGGTTGTCTTGCCGTTGGTGCCTACTTTGTCGGTGCGTAGTCGGTAGTCGTGGTCTGGTTTGATTTCTGCTGGCAGAGCTTTTGGCAGGGCTATGTAGGCTTCTGCGGGGGTGGTTCTTTTTAGGGCTCTATGGGGGCGTTGGTAGTTGTAATATTCGATGATTTCTTTGAGTTGAGCGTTGAGTTCATCGAGGCTTTGAGCTGGTGTTTTGTTCGAAAGGGCTAGTTTAAGGGTGTAGTGGAAGCGTTCGACTTTTCCTTGGGTTTGGGGGTGGTAGGGTTTGCCGTTTTTCTGCTTGATTCCTAGATCGATGAGTAGTTGCTCGAAGCCGTTTCGCGCTGGGTTTGTCCGGTCTGCGCTGGTTGTGAATGCTCGGCCGTTGTCGGTGAGGGTGGACTGGGGGTAGCCGTGTGTCTGGCCTGCATTAATGAAGCTATCGATGACGTTTCCCACGGTGGCATTGTTATAGGCGTGGCACGAGATTATGAACCGGGAGTGGTCATCCAAGATGGTGAGGATAGCTACTCGCTTGTGACCTGCAATAGTCCAGTCACTATAGTCCATTTGCCATGTTTCGTTAGGTTGATCGGCTTGGAATCGTGTCCATGAGCTGCGAGGACGCTTTTGTGGTTGGGGGATGACATAACCGTTGTTTGCTAGTACTCGGTGGATTGTTGATGGTGCTGGTGGTGGGTCGATTCCCTCTTGCTGAAGGTGCCAGAGAATTGTGTGGGCTCCGGCGTCAGTGCCGCGTTCTGTGAGTTCCTGGCGCAGTTCAAGGATGCGGTCGACAGTGTTGGGGTTGAGTGCTCGAGGATTGGTGCGGGGGCGTTTAGATCGTGGTTCTAGGGCGTTGATTCCGCCTTCTCGGTAGCGGGCTTGAAGTGTTCGGACCCATCGTGTGCTGACGTCGAAATGTTCAGCTGCTTCGGCCTGAGTCATGCCGGTAGCAAGCATGGTTTCAATGATGATTTTCGGGCTTGGTTTTGTCTTCTTCTCCATTTTTAAAGCATGGAGGATCGATGTCTCGAGACATCGCTTTTCGTTGTGTCTGGGCAGTTTTCGCTTCAGGGTTTTCAACCGGATCGATGTGGTGAGACATTGGTGCTGGTTGGACCGGAACGATCTCATGAGACATGCGGAACGATGTCTCCGAACCAGACAC
>NZ_KV811645.1:0-16516 GCF_001813175.1 Corynebacterium sp. HMSC069E04
GAGGTAGGAACTAAACCCAGGACGCTTCAGCATCGGACTTGGCTTTGTTATGCAAGTGCTCGTTCTCATCGTTCAGAACTCCTTCCCCGTGGCGCTGGTGGGCACCGCTACTGCGGCTAACAACTTCTTCCGCCAAATCGGCTCCGCCATGGGCGCTTCCCTCGTGGGCACGCTATTCATCCACAACATGAAGGACGAGTTAGCTGCCAATATGCCTGCTGCCATTGCTTCCATGGGCAAGGCCGGTGCACCGTTTGCGGAAAAGTTCAACGCCGAGGGCGGCGGTTCCTCCAACCTGACCCCATCGATGGTTGCACAGCTACCGGAGCCGATCCGCGATGTCGTCCTCAACGCTTATAACGATGGTCTAACCCCAGTCATCCTGCTCATGGTTCCGATGGCCATCATCGCTCTCCTGCTTATCCTGCCCGTGCGGGAGGAGCACCTCAAGGAGACCATCGATTAGAGCACTCCCCTAAGGACGCAACAACAAGAAATCCTCGCTACGAAGAATCACGTAGCGAGGGTTTTCTCGTATCAAAGTGCCTAGCGCAGGATTCCTAACTGGCGCGCTACCTGCGCAGCCACTCCGATGAGTGCCAGCAGGCCGGCAATGATGCCCACGATGGTCCCAACATCCGTGCCACCGGTGCTCGAGCTTCCGAGAAGAGACTTCTTGGTCACCTTCACGGTCTTGGTGACTTGGTTGTTTGACAGCTGGGGCTGACCATTACGCAACACATGAGTGTTGAAGGTGATGGTCGCAGTGCCCTCGGACTTGGCCGTGTAGGTTCCGTCCTCGTTGACTTCCAAGACCTCCGGATCGCTGCTGCTTGGCGACGCCACCGGAACCCCCAGCTTTGCTCCCCGGAAGCCGTCGATGCTCAATCCCAGGCTTCCTTGGTTTCCGACGGAAGTGCCACCCGTAGTCATGAGCTCGGCTTTGCCGACTGTACTTTCCGGCACGGCAATAGGGAATGCGTGGCAGCCGGAAATACGCGCGGGTTGACCGGGCATATCGCGGTTGGAGAAGAAACCAGCAGTCACCTCCCCAACCTGCGCCTGAGCGAATGTTACGTGGGTGGGATCGATAATCGAGTAGAGGTGCCCAGTGCGATCATTGAACTGGCCATGTGAGCGAATGAGCATATCCCACTCGCTTGCCCCCTGGTACTTATCGGTCGACCACGATGCGATCGCGTCCGACATCCCTTTAGTGGTCAGGTTTTCACCGGCCCAGAGGTTGCTAATGACTCCGAAGGGAGGAACCCCTGGCAGTCTCTCATGGTTGAAGTCAAGGTTCTCCTCGGCAGCGCGCTGCAAAACCGCGTGCTCGAGACCGCGATCCCAGGAGATGGAATTCACATAGGCATCGCGGGTGCGGAAACCTGCGGCGCTAGCAGCCTGGCGCAGCGTTCCGCCGTTGAAGGGAAGGTTATCGTCCCAAGCCTTGCCGCGTAGCTGCCGAACCTGGCGGGTAACCAGGTCAATATCGGACTGCATCACGGGCTCAGCAAAGACATAAGCCAAAGCACCATTGGGGTGGTTAACGTCGAGCTCCGCCACAGGGACGGAGCCGGCAGATGGAAACTCAGCAGCCGTGGCAACGGGCGCTGCGAAAGCACCGGTCGACACGGCTACGGCGGTAGAAAGGGCAAGCACAGAGGTGCGGAAAGACATGATTCGCCTTCGATAGAGAGTGGTTGAGAACAGGTTCTATTCTATCCCCACTCCTGCCCTGATATTAGAAAAGTGAGATAATTACTTTCTCTTCTGGTTGGCTTCTGCCTTCTTTTCCTCCGGCTTCGGAAGGAGCAGCTCATAAACATCGGTATCGCGCCACTGGCCGGCAAGCTCACCATAAGTCATCTTTGCCATGTGGGAGTAGGTACCCACCTTGACGAAGCCACGGGATTTGTGGAGACCAGCGGAGCCTTCGTTCTCCGGGAAAATCCACGAATGGATGGCCCACTTGTGCAAGTCGCGGCAGACCTCAATGAGCTGATCCAGCAAGGCGCCACCGATACCCCTGCCCTGGGCTTCCTTACTCAGGTAGATGGAATCCTCCACCACGCCGTGGAACACGGTACGGGTGGACGCCTGCGCAGCGCAGACCCAACCGAGAACCTTCGAGTCATCGTCTTCCTCAACAGCGACGAAGACGGACGACATGATCTTGACGTTCTTAAATTCTTCGAAGGTCAACGAGCGGGTCTCATAAGTAGCGTGACCGGTGTTCAGGCCCTGCTCATAGATTTCCCGCATCTGCGGGTAGTCCGCAGCGTTGAAGGGCCGGATGCGGAAATCCTTCTTCTTGTTTTTTGCGTTGTCGCTCATGAAACAATTATTACTGAGCACACTGCGTTAATGCCAAGCTGAGAGCAGGCAGATCGCCATTCGCGAACGCGTTAATTCTCACCCTCCAACAAATCGGTGACGAGCTCCGCAATGGCAGAGCGCTCAGAGCGCTGCAGGGTCACATGCGCAAAAAGCTCATGCCCCTTGAGTTTCTCAATGACCGCCTGCACACCATCGTGGCGGCCAACACGCAAGTTATCGCGCTGGGCAACGTCATGTGTGAGCACCACACGGGAGCCGCGGCCCAGTCGCGAAAGGACTGTGAGCAGCACATTGCGCTCTAGTGACTGGGCCTCGTCGACGATAACGAAGGAATCATGCAGGCTGCGGCCACGGATGTGGGTCAGCGGGAGAACTTCCAAGAGGCCGCGGTCTAGGACTTCCTCCATAACGTTTTCGGAAACCAAGCCCTCCAAGGTGTCATAGACTGCTTGGGCCCAGGGGTTCATCTTTTCGCTCTCCGAGCCCGGCAGGTACCCCAAGGACTGTCCGCCCACCGCATACATCGGGCGGAATACCACGATGCGGCGGTGCTCACCGCGCTCCAGAACTGCCTCCAAGCCAGCACATAATGCCAGCGCGGACTTACCCGTGCCCGCTCGGCCGCCGATGGACATGATGCCCACGGAAGGATCTACTAAGAGGTCCAGTGCAACGCGCTGCTCGGCGGAACGGCCTTGCAGACCGAATACATTGCTATCCCCACGCACCAAGCGAACAGTGCCCTCAGCCGTCATGCGTCCCAGTGCTGATTGCCCGCCTGCCTGCAGAGTCACGCCACAGTGCACCGGCAGGTCTTCGACGCGGGTGCCGGCGGTGGTCACGGAGCCGTCGATAAGCACCTCGCCTTCCCCGTAGAGCTCATCGATGACCTCGGCGCTGGTGGGCACGATGGCCATGCCGGTGTAGCCGGTGAGCACGACATCCTGCGCATGGTACTCATCGGCCTGCAGGCCCACAGCGCCGGCCTTGACGCGCAGCGGGACATCCTTGGTTACCAGAACGGTGTCCTTGCCTTCGTGCTGCAAGTTCAGCGCACACGCGAGAATTCGGTGATCCCCTTCCGGCCCGCGGAAGGCCGCCGGCAGCAAGGATTGATCCTGGTGGTTAAGCTCCACGCGCAGCGTTCCGCCTGCGGCATTGACGGGCAGCGGCTGATCCAGAGCTTCGTAAGTGGCGCGGAGGTCCTCCAAAAAGCGAAGAGCTTGGCGGGCGAACCAGCCAAGCTCCGGGTGATGACGTTTTCCTTCCAACTCAGAGATAACGACGATGGGCAGAACCACATCGTGCTCTGCGAATTTACGCAACGCCCAGGGGTCGGAGAGAAGGACGGAGGTATCGATGACATAGGTCTTGGTTGCCACAGCGGCCTCGTGCGGCTGCTCGGTCAGGACGGAAGGATTGGTCATAGCGGCAGGGTTCTCCCTTTTTATGCCCGTCCCAACTCATCGACCTGGGAGGGCATGGTGAAGCTGGTGATTGTCGAACTGCCCGGAAACTGCACTTAACCTCCGGACACCGTCCACGCTAGAGAGCGAAGGTTGAAATTACATGGGTGCAAGATGAACAGTTTTTAAACGGCATTCACCGCAGTCACACCATTCCCACAAGTTGGGAGTAGTTTATTCTTTCGCGAAGCCGTGACCATGGAAAACAGCGACAGGCTCCGCACCGATCTATCAGTGCGGAGCCTGTCTTAGAAGCTCAACGGGCGGTTAATCCCGCTACATGCGAGCTAAGCCTTTAGTTGATCGTGGCCTCGTACTCGCCGGACTCACCCTGCAGCCAAGAGATAGTGCCGTTGGTGAACTCCTGTACCCAACCGTTGCCCTCGGCCTGCTCCGGGGCAGTCGGCAGGCCTACCTTGCTCTCAAGGCCGCCTTCCTCGGTCCAGGTCTCGGCGATCTTGCCAATGATCGGCTGGGTGCCTTCGCCCTCAGCGAATGCCAGCAGCTTGTCCTTGGCAAAAGTTGCAACGCTGCCCTTGTCGGTGGTCTCGATGGACTCCGGGTCGCCCCACTCAGCAGCCTTCTCCTTGATAGCCTGAGCGAAGTCGGCCGGGACCTCTACATCACCGTTGGCGGTGGATACGCTCTTCTTGTCGCCCTCAGCGCCGCCCTCCGAGTCGGCAGAATCTGCTTCAGAAGAGTCAGCATCCTCTGCACCCTCAGCATCAGAAGGATCGGCGGACTCGGAGTCCTTCATGGAATCCTTGGCGTCCTGAGCAGCAGAGCCGGCAGCACCGGTAGCGTCGGACGCGGCGGACTGTGCGGCGTCGCCAGCATCCTTAGCGGCATCCTCAGCATCCGAGCAAGCAACGACACCCAGGGACAGGGTGGCGGCGGCGATACCAGCCGCGAAACGACGAGTCATCTTCTTCATTCTTAAACCTTTCTCTTCTAGTTGAGCACTGTTCTAAGTACTTTTGTTGAGAACGAAGCCCACCGTAGGCCTAGCCAACACGTCTTGCCACCATCGAACCTGTGATTTGACAACAAAGAGACTTATTTATCGGCGTTTCCGCTGTTGAGAACCCCTATATCTTTTCGATAACGGTTTGGAAATCGAGCCCTTGTGAGACTTTCCTTGGGCCTTTCTGCGTTCTTGCTTAGCCTTTGCTTTGTCGCGGGCGCTGCGCTTCTCAGCTGTGTTGCGGGAGGAATTCCGCGTCCTTCCCTTTGCCACCCCGACGAAATCCTGAATCTCGTCACCATCATCAGCCCGGCGCCACACCAAAGCGATTTCTGTGCGCGCAACGGAAGGGTCCTCTAGCCCAAGTGCGACTACCTGCTTCTTGCTCAGCACCTTCAGCAGTGGTCGAGGCGCGATGGCCACGCCCACGTTGGCTGCCACGACCTGGAGGGCGGTGCGCAAGGCTGGAACGTCGACACTGCCGTCCCGCGCAATCCGGTAGTTCACAATCTCTTCGGCAACATCCGCTGGCGCAATGTCCTCCCCTACCTCCGCATAGACCGAGTCTTTCGGCACCGCAATACCAGGCGCCTCCTCATAAAGACGAACCACATGGAAGCTGTCATCAACCCGCGAATCTGGCAGGCGGGTGAGTGCGAGGTCTGCCTCATGCGCGAGAAGAACCGCCAGCGCATCATCGGCGTCGACGGTCACCAGGGACTCGGGGGAATGCGAGTCACGGTAGCGGCGAAACCACTTACCGGGTTCTGTACCAGTGGAAAAGACAAGGCGGAGCATGCACCTCATACTACGGTGCTGCTAGCGTGGTGAGCGTGACTGATACCCCGAATAAGGAAACCCCCAACAACGAAACCCAGCAGCCTTCCGGTACCGCCATGCGCGCACAAACCGCAGCCAAGAAGCTGGGCATCTACCTGCCGGCCACCCCGGAGGAGTTTCAAGCCAACGCAGTAACCCACGCGCAACTGCGCGACTTGCAGGAGAATCCGCCGGAATGGCTGGCTAACCTGCGTCGAGAAGGCCCCCACCCGCGCCCAGTGGTGGCACAAAAGCTGGGAATCTCCGTGACCGCGCTGAAGAAGAACGAGATGGACCGTCCTCTCACCACCGCGGAAATTAAAGAACTCCTCAGCGCGATGCCCGAGTGGCTCGAAGCCGCTCGGAAAGCTCACGCTGAGGAGCGCTCGAATGAGCTCTCCCAAGAAGAGCCAGGAGAGCGCGGGAAAGCTTAGACCAGCTTCCAATCCTCAAGACCGTCGTAGAGCGGGAAGTCTGCGGCGACCTTCTCCACGCGAGCGCGCAGCTTGGCGACGTCCGCGTTCTTACCGTTTGCTAGTGCAGTACCGATGACATCGGCCACCTCGGTGAAGGCCGCCGCGTCGAGGCCGCGGGTAGCCAAGGCCGGGGTACCGATGCGCAGACCAGAGGTAACCATCGGCGGGCGCGGATCATTCGGAACCGCATTGCGGTTCACGGTGATGCCGACCTCGTGGAGAAGGTCCTCCGCCTGCTGGCCATCGAGCTCGGAGTTACGCAGGTCCGCCAGCACGAGGTGCACGTCGGTACCACCGGTGAGGACGTCGACACCTGCCTTGGTGCAATCCTCAGCGGTCAGGCGCTCAGCCAAAATGCGAGCACCTTCCAGGGTGCGCTCCTGACGCTCCTTAAATTCCTCGGTGGCCGCAATCTTGAGGGCGATAGCCTTTGCCGCGATGACGTGCATGAGCGGTCCGCCCTGCTGGCCCGGGAAGACGTTGGAGTTGATCTTCTTGGCAAAGTCCTGCTTGGCCAAGATGAGGCCAGAGCGCGGGCCACCAAGCGTCTTGTGCACGGTGGAGGACACAACATCGGAGTGCGGCACCGGGGAGGGGTGCAGACCGGCGGCCACGAGGCCCGCGAAGTGCGCCATATCCGTCCACAGGTACGCGCCGACCTCATCGGCGATGGAGCGAAAAGCCTCGAAGTCGATGGTGCGCGGGTAGGCGGACCAACCAGCAATAATCACCTGCGGCTTTTCTGCCAGAGCTTGTTCGCGCACCTTATCCATGTCGAGGCGCATGGTCTCCGGGTCAACCTCGTACGCGGCAACGTCGTAAAGCTTGCCGGAGAAATTCAGCTTCATACCGTGGGTCAGGTGACCGCCATGCGCCAAGGATAGGCCCATGATCTTGTCACCTGGCTGGATCAGCGAAGCCAGCACAGCAGCGTTGGCCTGGGCACCGGAGTGCGGCTGGACGTTGGCAAAATCAGCGCCAAACAGCGCCTTGGCGCGATCGCGAGCCAGATCCTCCACGACGTCGACGTGCTCGCAGCCGCCGTAGTAGCGGCGTCCCGGGTAGCCCTCTGCGTACTTGTTGGTGAGAACAGAACCCTGTGCCTGTAGAACCGCGCGGGGGACGAAGTTCTCCGAGGCAATCATCTCGAGGGTATCGCGCTGACGAGCAATCTCACCGGAGATAGCATCGAAGACCTCGGGGTCAAGATCGCGCATCTCCTGGTAGCGCACGTCTGAATTGTTCGTAGTCGTCATGAAAGCGTGGTGTCCCTTCCTAAAGATGGTCAAGATCGCCGGCAGTGCCCGCTCGCAGCACAACACCACCGGCTTGAGAAATCGCCGAAGCTAGTTCTACATCCTAACGCCCGCATCCCCCGCGCGGGGGCCTCTAGGAATCTTTTCATTCGGGGCAATTGCACTAGGCGCCCGATGCAGTGCGACAATAGTCGGCATGGCGCGAATGACCGATGCGAGCCCGTACCTCGATTTTGACCGTGATACGTGGCGTGCCCTACGTAAATCCATGCCACAGGTGCTCACGGCAAACGAGGTGGAAAAACTCCGCGGCATTGGTGACCGCATCGACCTCACCGAGGTAGCAGAGGTGTACCTCCCCCTTTCGCGTCTCATTCACATGCAGGTGGAGGCCCGCCAAAAGCTCACCGCAGCCACGGAGGCCTTCTTGGGTAACCCACCGACGCACGTGCCCTTCGTCATCGGCGTCGCTGGTTCCGTTGCCGTGGGCAAGTCCACGACAGCACGCCTGCTCCAAGTGCTCCTTGAACGCTGGGATTCCCACCCGAAGGTCGACTTGGTGACCACGGACGGCTTCCTCTACCCCACCGCCTACCTTAAAGAACACGGGCTAATGCAGCGCAAGGGCTACCCGGAGTCCTATGACCGCCGCGCACTGATGCGTTTTGTTACCGACGTTAAATCGGGCAAACCCCTAGTCACGGCCCCGCTCTACTCGCACGTGTCCTATGACATCGTCCCCGGGGAATTTCAGGAGGTTCGCCAGCCGGACATCCTCATCTTGGAGGGCCTCAACGTCCTACAAACCGGTCCGACCCTCATGGTCTCCGACCTGTTCGACTTCTCTGTTTATGTGGACGCCCGAGTCGACGACATTGAAAAGTGGTACATTGACCGCTTCCTCAAGCTCCGGCACACCGCTTTCCGCGAGCCGGGTGCGCACTTCGCCTCCTTCGCGGACATGACGGATGAGGAAGCCTACGTGCAGGCCCGAGAAATCTGGCAGTCCATCAACCTGCCCAACCTTATTGAAAATATTTTGCCCACCCGAGTGCGTGCTTCCTTGGTTCTACGCAAGGGCTCACACCATTTGGTGGAGCAAGTGCGGATGCGCAAGCTCTAGGCGGGCATTATCGGGCTAGCGCCCAAAGCGGCGTGAGCGCTGCGAATAATCGCGCAAAGCGCGCAAGAAATCTACCCGGCGGAATGCGGGCCAATACGTATCCGTAAACCAAATCTCTGAATAAGCAGCCTGCCACAGAAGAAAGCCGGAAAGACGCTGTTCACCGGAGGTGCGGATCACGAGATCTGGGTCCGGCAAACCTTTGGTGTAGAGGTTGCCCGTGATGGCCTCTGCCGTCACGTTCTCCGCAATCTCCTCAGCGCTCAATCCCTTTTCGGCTTCGCTACGAATGAGACTCTGCACGGCATCAACGATTTCTTGACGCCCGCCGTAGCCCACCGCGATGTTAACGATGACGCCCTGGTGATCTTCTGTGGCTTCAGCAGCGCACTGCATTTTGGCGGTAACCTGTTCAGGAAGCAGATCTAGGTGTCCCACGAGACGGATTTGGCAATCCAAATCGCCCTGGGAAAGGTGCGTGACAACATCAGAAATGATGTCAAAAAGCAGCTGCACTTCCTGCTCGCTGCGCTTCAAATTTTCCGTCGACAACAGGTAAATAGTGACGACCTCAATGTCAGTGCCTTGGCACCAAGAGATCATCTCACTAATTTTCCGCGCTCCCTGGCGGTGACCGTGGCTAATATCCGTAAAGCCCGCCTCGCGCGCCCAGCGGCGATTGCCATCCGCCATGATTGCCACGTGGCGTGGCTGCGGTTTGTTCTTAATCTCACGCGTTAGACGCGCCTCATACAGGGGATATAGGAGCTGGCTTAGGAACTTCACGGTGGGGAAACGTCCTCTGCGTTAAAAGATGGACTTCTTACTGTTATCGAGGATGCCGGCTTCCTTCATAGCCGCATCGACCGCCTCATCATCGAAAGGATCAATGCCGTGATCCTGCGCGAACATGGTACGGCGGCGGAAACGCGAGTAGCGGCGGTGAAAATTCCAGCCTGCGAAGAGGACGGCAACGCCCATCAGGGCAAGGATGAGCAAACCGATGGGCGAGGCCTTACCGAACTCTGGTCCTACCGGCCCGCTTTGGCTCCCCTGGGCGAGCAGGGCGACGTCATGCGCCGCGAAGTACAAAGCGTTCATGTTTTAAGCCTCCCCTACTTCCGGGATTCCCGCAAATAAATCATCCTCCGGCAGCGCCGTCGAAACGCGGGTCTTAGCCAGCTCAAATTCCTCCGTAGGCCAGTGCTCCTGCTGCACGGACACCGGAGTCGCAAGAAAGGCACCGGCCGGATCAATTTGGGTGGCGTGTGCGCGGAGAGCGTCCTCCCGATTTTGGAAGTAGTCCGCGCACTCTACCTGCGTGGTCACTCGCGCCATGATGTCACCGAAAGCGGTATCCCACCGCGCAAGCATCGGCTCATAAGGGCTCACCTTTCCTTCCTTCACAAGGAGGTCGTGGAAAATCTTCATCCTTTGATACACAAAGCCGTGCGTGTAGTAGAGCTTCAGCGGCTCCCACGGCTCCCCCAATTCTGGGTGGTACGCGGAATCGCCCGCCTTGTCCCACGCCAACATAGACGCTCGGTAGACCATGAGATGATCCGGGTGTGGGTAGCCGCCATTTTCGTCATAGGTAATGATGACGTGGGGGCGGAACTCACGGATAATCTCCACCAGCTCTTGGGCTACCTCATCATCTTCCTTGAGAGCAAAGCAGCCCTCGGGGAGCAGGTCCTTAATATTAGGCGCAAGCGGGTTGCCGGGAAGGCCCGAATCCACGTGCCCAAGCCAGCGGTGTTGCACGCCCAAAGCAGCGGCCGCTTCCGCCATTTCCTCTCGACGAATACTGCCCATATTCTCAAGGACACCAGGGCGGTCCATGGCCGGGTTGATAATATCCCCACGCTCACCACCGGTACAGGTGACGACGAGGACCTCCGCCCCTTCCGCAGCATATTTCGCGGTTGTCGCCGCACCCTTCGAGGATTCGTCGTCAGGGTGCGCGTGAATAGCCAAAAGGCGCTTTGTACTCACTGGGTGCTACATCTCCCTAGATTGCTTCTTTAAACAGACGCCCAGTCTAATGGATAGTAACTTCGCGGCGACCGTTGGATAGAATCAGACTCATGTCTGACGCCCAACCCGCTTCTCGCTCCGCACGTTCACAGTCTCGATACGGTTCCAAGACACGCACCCCGCGTACAGGAGGTTCCTGGACCAATCGGGCACTGGTGCTGGTGTTTTTGGCCATGTTTGTCGCGGCCATCGTCTTTGGCGTTCAGTACTTCCGCAGCCAGCAGAAGGTCAACGCAGATATATCCTATGTCACACACGAGATCCTCTCCGATGACTCCATGCGCATTTGGGTAGACATCACACGCAACCGCGTTGAAGAACCTGCTTATTGCATCGTGCAGGCTTTTGACTACTCCAAAGCCGAGGTCGGCCGCCGCGAAATTGCCGTGCCGGCCGGCGGCGAGTCTGCCCAGCGCGTCGCAGTGGACATCCCCACCAACCACCCGGCTGTCGCCGGTGGCGTCTACGGTTGTTCTGGAAATATTCCTTCTTATCTCGATACCAGCGCAATGGATACAGCGGGTGAGGCAACCGACAACTAAAAGCCCAGCTGTGCTAGTATGTTGAGCGTTCTGAATGGGCTGCGCCACCTGCACTTTTGCGCCCGTTCTTTGAGAAATAAAAGTGTTCATTAGAAACCGTATACGGAAGGTTGCACTATGGCTGAGCAGCAGAAGCAATACATCACCCCGGAAACCAAGGCCAAGCTCGAGGCCGAGCTGCAGGCCCTGATTGACCACCGCCCGGTCGTCGCCGCGGAAATTAATGAGCGCCGCGAGGAGGGTGACCTTAAGGAGAACGCGGGTTACGACGCCGCACGCGAGATGCAGGACCAGGAAGAGGCCCGCATCAAGCAGATCTCCGAGGTTCTGGCTAACTCCACCACCGAGCGCACCGCCGTCCAGGAGGGCGTTGCCCACATCGGTTCGGTGGTCCACGTTTACTACAACGGTGACGAAGAGGACCGCGAGACCTTCCTCATTGGTACCCGCGCTGCTGCTTCCGACAACAAGGACTTGGAGACCTACTCTGAGCAGTCCCCGCTGGGCGCTGCCCTTCTGGGTGCTGCCGAGGGCGAGACCCGCGAGTACACCGCGCCGAATGGCAAGACCTTGTCGGTGACCGTGGTCTCCGCTGCACCTTATGATTCCGCAAAGGCCGCAACTCCGCGCAAGTCCTAATTTATACTGCTCTTAGGTCACCGTTTTTCTGAGAAAGAGTTTTATCCCCATGAAGAAGTTCACTCGTTTCGCTGCTGCTGGTCTGGTTGTCTCTGCTGGTCTTACCCTTGCTGCTTGCCACCCGCCGAGCGAGCAGGATTCCACTGAAAAGGTCGACACCGGTGCTACCTTCACCGGTGAGGCCCCGGGAGCCGGCGCAGCCGAATCCTCCGAGTCTGCAGATGCCACCGACGTCGTTGGCACCGAAGCTGCCACCGAGACCGCGGTAGCTCCGGCTGAATACACCACTGCCCCGGTTCAGCAGTAAGCTCAACGGCATCTTAAAGCGAGAGCGGCGCCCCGAATAATCCGGCGCCGCTTTTAGCGTTTTGAGGGCACTCCCCCTCCACCGCCTTGCACCTAGTTTTCTTCGCGGGCCCAATCCCCAATAACCCCTGGCAGCACCGCAGGGGCTTCGCCTAATAGGTCGCGGCGGTTGGGATCGCGCTCTACCTGCGTGGTAACGGATTTGATTCGCCGTTCACCATCGCCGCCACGTGCCATCCCACCCATCAACGGCATCATGCGCATCCCCGCACCACGGGCATTGCCAACACCCGGCTTCGCACCGTGCGCTCCGCCGGCAGCACCCACGACACCACCGGCGTTGCCGACGGCACCAGGACCGGCCACGCTGCCCATGCCACCCACACCAACGGCACCACTGCCTGCATTACCGCCCAGGAGGCCATTGCCGCTTAGCGACGCCCGCCCCTCCCGCTGCTGACCAGCCCCTGTTACGGCCCCGGGAAGTCCACCGAGTACCGGATGCGTTCCGGTCTGCGGCCCGCCGAAGGAGGAATTCAAGCCGCCCAAGCCCGCCGCGGAAGTGGTTGGATTCGCTGATGCCTCCGGCAAACGACCATTGAGTCCCGCAATTCCTCCGGGAAGCTGGTTGCCACGTCCATCAGCGAGACCGACCGATCCCAACCCATTGAGACCACTCGCCGCATAAGGCGCACCGCCCGGAGCAGTCGTGGCTCCTGTCATCGTGCCGTGAACTGGGTTAAGAGACCCGATTCCCGCACTAGCGGCCGACGTGTTTACCTCGGCTGCATTGATGGGTGCCAGCGCTTCACCAAAGCCTAGGTCGTTGAGGATACTGCGCCCACGGTTATGTAAATCACCATGAAGCTTCGCGATATCCTCAGCGCCCATCCCGACGCTTTCAAGCCCTTGGATCTGACCATTGGCAACATTGAAAGACCCAGGCCCCACAGCACCACTCTCGATTGCTTCAGCAATCTTTTGGGGCCAGGCAACCCCATCTGTGTTGTACTGGTTTCCGTCGCCCGCGACGGCTCCAAAATGAGTGCTGGTGTCCCCACCGCCGCTGGGTGGTGCCGCATCCATGAGTGCATGCTGATACGGCATAGCCGAAATCACTTGCTGCTGCAGAACACCCTGCATATAGGTCAATGCTGCTTTTTCAGCAGCTGCGCGTGCAACAGGATCTGGAATTGCGGCCACCTCGAATGCCAGGGCAATGGCTTCGGGCTGTACGTTTATGAGCTGCGCTTGGAAGCCAAATAGCTTCTGCTGCATGACATTTGCGTTGGCGATGAAGTGCGTTCCTGCCTGTGCGACCTCACGAATTTTTTGTGCCGCTCGTGTAGTAGCTTCGCTGTCATTCTCCGATTCTAAGGACGCGGCTGAGCGCTCAAGCCCAGCGACGATATCAGCGACTTCCCCACTCAGCGCTCCCCACCGCGCATTCGCTTCGGACACATCCCAGAAGCGAGTGCTGAACAGATTCGATGCCAGGCCCATAATGGACGCGCCGGTGTCCACGATCGGAACAGTAAACCCAAACGGACTATAGCCCGGATCCGGTTGCGAGACTATCGGCATCGACGCTGCCCCGCCTCCCCCGCCAGCATCAGCGACATCCAGCCCCCGGCTGGTAAGTATGTCTTGTGATTCGAAGCTTGCTAGCTCTGTTTGAAGAGCTTCCCCGAGCCAAGAAACCTGCCCCCTAAATCCTTCCAAAGAATTCCGCGCGGACCCAGGGTCCGTTGCCAGCACACGCTGGTGGATTGCACCAACTTCACTTAGGCCGATCACCGTGGAGAAGCCTCCATCGAGTGGGCTATTCGCCTTTTGCGTGGCCAAAGCTAGATTTTGACCCAGATTGTTAATTGCGTCGACTTGTTGATTTAAATCTTCTTGATTAATAATCATTGCTTCCCCCGAGCGCCATCAAACTAGATAACGGCGCTTGCTAACCTTTCAACGTTTTTACAGTTATCTTCTATCGAAATAGCGTCGGACAAGTTGGTCCAAGAGATTGAGAGCGTCCCCTGTACAGTCCCCACATACCCGGTACAGGTCGCGTTCGTTATAAACGATTCCTCGACAAGGTAGATTGATTTGGCGTCCTCTCCGGTCGCCTCCACCCCATCGGGGAACGTAGAGCGAACCTCAGAGAGAGTGAAATCCCTTGATGCAATAGTCACGCTAGCTTTACTTCCATCCCGTTCCTGCGCCTCAAACTGACAAGACCGATATCCAGTTTCGCGCTTAACCGAACCAGTAGACACTAAGCCCGAGTCTTCAAACACCGCTAGAGTCTCCGTGGTACATGGATCAAACACTTGGAATCCCGGCACCGTACGATCAAATTCACCGAGAGGCGGCAGCACCCCCTCTCCCGCACGAGGTTCGTCGCTTGAAGCCTGCGACTCCCGCAACCTCGTGGCGGTGGCATCAGCGACCCCCGAGTCCCCTGAGCCACCGCCGGTGTTATCGCCAGGAACATTGTGAAAGTCCCCCGGATTATCACCATGGTCGCGAGCACCTAGACCTAGCGGAGATGCACAGTTTGACAGCACCCCGATACAAACTGCCACCAGCACTAGGCCCCCGATTCGCTTCATGGTTTCCTTTCAACCAATTTTCCTGACCATTAGAAGCCCCTCGCTGAAGCTGAAAGCTTCGAGCGGCTTCTGCGACCAGAATGCATGAGAACTATCAAGATGTCGCGCCAGAGCCAAAAAAGATTCATGCAATATTTCCCGACAGAACACCCATTCGACGACATTAATAGAACTTTTATAAATAATCGCTGGTCGTAGCCTGTAAGAAATTTGGACGCCAGCAGTGATCTACATGTGACCGAGCTGCCGATTATAACCAAGTGGGGGTCCCCTAATTACAACACTGTTAACTTTCGGGTGTCGTTTTTCCAATAGGAAAGCAGGAAGCCAGCCACCTCAGATGATCCCCCTAGACAACACCTCAAGCTCCGCTTAAAAGCCCAGCTAGTTCCATCAACACGCAAGGAAATGGCAATGGCACAACCACGCGACACTGCGGTTTAGTAACAGTCACACCATTGCCAGCAGACGAGCGGCAACCCACATAACCCCTGATTGACTTCTCTCAAGCTTCGATAAATCGAACATTTCGCCCATAGCCACCAGGAGAACCTTTGGCTTCACAAGCATAACTACGTGGATGGCCATCCACGTAGCGCGGGGAAAATGACTAACGCACCGAGCGGAATCAATACACAATCACACACGGAACTTTAGGAACATTCGTGCTAACAGCTGGCCAGCTTCGACGGTTTTAGCACTGAGGCGAAAGAAAGAACGCTCCGCCTATAGCCGGCGCTGTGCCCAATAGAAGGTTCGCGGCTCAGAAAAGAAACCGGTGGCCGGAACCACAAAGATTGTGGTTCCGGCCACCGGTTCGCAATAGCGTTATGAGACTGATTAGTCCCTAAAGTAGCTCAGCAGACGGAGAATCTCGGTGTAGAGCCAGACCAAGGTCACAGCCAGACCAAGAGCGATACCCCAGGCGTACTGAGCCGGAGCGCCCTGACGGATAAGGCGATCAGCTTGGTCAAAGTCCGTCATGAAGGACAGCGAAGCCAAGACGATGCAGACAAGGGAGAAGATGATGGCGAGCATGCCGCCATCACGCAACGGGTTGAAGCCGAAGAAAATAGCACCCAACATGTTACCCAGCGCCAACACTGCCACACCGGCAATAAGGCCGAACATGATCTTGTTGAACTTCGGGGTGACCTTGACCGCACCGGTCTTGTAGACCATCAGCATGCCGATGAATACACCTACAGTGCCCATGATGGCCTGCCCGATAAGCGCCATACCATCGGAGTTACCGAAGGATACGCCGGCGAACATGAGCGAGAAGCCGCCCACGAAAAGGCCCTCAAACACGGCGTAAATCAACGTCGCCGCAGCGGAACCAAACTTCTTGCCAAACGTTGAGACGAGAACAGTAATGAAACCGCCCAGCGCACCAACCAGGGTAAGAATCATCGCAATGCCCGGGTTAATCAACTCACCAATGGCGAAGTTAAGTACGGCCATAACGATGATGACGCCAAGAGTAATACCAGTCTTGGTCACGACATCATCAACCGTCAGCGGACGATCGGCGCTACGGTTTCCTTGGTTAAACGGATTGTCGCTCTGACCGTAGGGGTTAACCTGGGTCTGGCTTTGGCTGGACGAGAGGGAACTCATGACGGGGTTGCTAGAACGCACGCGAATCCCGATTCCTTTCACAGTCGTTCTCTAAAAAGCGGCCATTCGGGGCCGCCTTGTCTTTCACTTCACTAGGATCAACGCTCCCCATTGCTAGGAAGTTCCCAAAATCCCAAAATTCGCAAAATTATCCATGCTTAACAGGGAATCGTCGACAAGCACTGCTCTTCCCCGCAACAACTGTTCTGATTAGATAGAGAGTTTTTTGGGTTTTCAACCTCCACCCCTTGATTGGACCATCGTTTCCGCTGGTCATGGTGCCCCCAGTGGTGTCTGGTTCGGAGACATCGTTCCGCAT
>NZ_KV811646.1:0-278 GCF_001813175.1 Corynebacterium sp. HMSC069E04
CTCGCTTCAGCTCACGGTTTTCGCGGCGCAGACGCCTGAGTTCTTCTTCCATTGTTTCGCCGCCTGAAGCGTCAGAATTATCGCGTACTGAGGCGCTGTCACGGTACCAGGCCCGCAACGTGTGGTGAGATACTCCAAGCAGCTCACCGACCTCCGTGTAGGCGCGTTGCAGTGAGCAAGACTCCAGGCGGACCATTTCGATGATCTGATGGACCGCCTTCTCCTTGAACTCGACGGAATACTTTCTAGGCATAGTTCAATCCTTCCTTAGCTGAGGT
>NZ_KV811647.1:0-910 GCF_001813175.1 Corynebacterium sp. HMSC069E04
AAAAAAGTTTGCCGCGGCTTCGGCGGTGTGCTTGAGCCCCACTACATTGTCGGCGCAGGACCACTCGACCAGTGAGCTATTACGCACTCTTTCAAGGATGGCTGCTTCTAAGCCAACCTCCTGGCTGTCTTCGCGATCCCACATCCTTTTCCACTTAGCACACCCTTAGGGGCCTTAACCGGCGATCTGGGCTGTTTCCCTCTCGACTATGAAGCTTATCCCCCACAGTCTCACTGCCGCACAACACAATTGATGGCATTCGGAGTTTGGCTGACATTGCTAAGATTGTAGTCCCGCTCAACCAACCAGTAGCTCTACCTCCACCAAGCTACATGCGACGCTGCACCTAAATGCATTTCGGGGAGAACCAGCTATCACGGAGTTTGATTGGCCTTTCACCCCTACCCACAGCTCATCCCCGCAGTTTTCAACCTACGTGGGTTCGCGCCTCCACAGCATCTTACTACTGCTTCACACTGGCCATGGGTAGATCACCCCGCTTCGGGTCCAGGACACGCCACTAAAACACCCCATTAGGATTCGGTTTCCCTACGGCTACCCCACACGGGTTAACCTCGCGACATGCCGCTGACTCGCAGGCTCATTCTTCAAAAGGCACGCCATCACACAACAAAAAGTGCTCTGACGGATTGTAAGCACATGGTTTCAGGAACTATTTCACTCCCCTCCCGGGGTACTTTTCACCATTCCCTCACGGTACTCATACACTATCGGTCACACTGAGTATTTAGGCTTACCGGGTGGTCCCGGCAGATTCACAGCAGATTCCACGAGCCCGCTGCTACTCGGGCAACCCAACAACCCATGCATTGCAGCCTTCAACTACGGGACTATCACCCTCTACGGTAGGCGTTTCCACACCACTTCACCTAACAACAACACACAAGCA
>NZ_KV811648.1:0-1823 GCF_001813175.1 Corynebacterium sp. HMSC069E04
GTGTGTGTGTTTGTTTTGGTCTATTAGTACCAGTAGCCTTCACACCTTGCGGTGCGTCCAGGTCTGGCCTATCAACCCCATCGTCTGTGGGGGACCTCAAATACGAAACCTCATCTTAAAACAGGCTTCCCGCTTAGATGCTTTCAGCGGTTATCCCTTCCGTACGTAGCCAACCAGCGATGCTCCTGGCGGAACAACTGGCACACTAGAGGTACGTCCGTCCCGGTCCTCTCGTACTAGGGACAGCCTTCTTCAAGTTTCAACGCGCGCGGCGGATAGAGACCGAACTGTCTCACGACGTTCTGAACCCAGCTCGCGTGCCGCTTTAATGGGCGAACAGCCCAACCCTTGGGACCTACTCCAGCCCCAGGATGCGACGAGCCGACATCGAGGTGCCAAACCATCCCGTCGATATGGACTCTTGGGGAAGATCAGCCTGTTATCCCCGGGGTACCTTTTATCCGTTGAGCGACACCACATCCACAAGTAGGTGCCGGATCACTAGTCCCGACTTTCGTCCCTGTTCGACATGTCTGTCTCACAGTCAAGCTCCCTTGTGCACTTACACTCACCACCTGATTGCCAACCAGGCTGAGGGAACCTTTGGGCGCCTCCGTTACATTTTGGGAGGCAACCGCCCCAGTTAAACTACCCACCAGGCACTGTCCCCAACCCAGATCATGGGCCAAGGTTAGACATCCAATCCGATCAGAGTGGTATTTCAACAACGACTCCACAACCACTAGCGTGGCCGCTTCATAGTCTCCCACCTATCCTACACAAACCGAACCGAACACCAATACCAAGCTATAGTGAAGGTCCCGGGGTCTTTTCGTCCTGCCGCGCGTAACGAGCATCTTTACTCGTAGTGCAATTTCACCGGGCCTGTGGTTGAGACAGCAGAGAAGTCGTTACGCCATTCGTGCAGGTCGGAACTTACCCGACAAGGAATTTCGCTACCTTAGGATGGTTATAGTTACCACCGCCGTTTACTGGGGCTTAAATTCTCAGCTTCGCAGCCAAAAGACTACTAACCGGTCCTCTTAACCTTCCAGCACCGGGCAGGCGTCAGTCCATATACATCAACTTCACGTCTTCGCATGGACCTGTGTTTTTGATAAACAGTCGCTTCCCTCTATTCTCTGCGACCCCACAACCCACCACACTCGCAAAGAGTGCTTAAGTCGTGTGGTCCCCCTTCTCCCGAAGTTACGGGGGCATTTTGCCGAGTTCCTTAACCACAGTTCACCCGAACGCCTTAGTATTTTCAACCTGACCACCTGTGTCGGTTTAGGGTACGGGCCATACATCCACATCGCTAGAGGCTTTTCTCGACAGTACTAGATCACCAACTTCACCCACACTTGGGCTACGCATCACGCCTCAGGTTTAACAGCATGCGGATTTACCTACACACCACCTCACACGCTTACACCAACAATCCACTAAGCGGCATGGCTACTACACTGTGTCACCCCATCACTTGAACCACACATCAGGCCCCACGACATCAACAACCAACGTGTTCAAAGAACACATCAATCGTATCCGCGGTGGTTAGTATCAGTGCTTTATCATGGGCGCGGATATACGGGTACCAGAATATCAACTGGTTATCCATCGACTACGCCTGTCGGCCTCGCCTTAGGTCCCGACTCACCCTGGGAAGACGAACTTGACCCAGGAACCCTTAGTCATCCGGCGGGAAGGATTCTCACCTTCCAATTCGTTACTCATGCCTGCATTCTCACTCGCACACACTCCACGCCTCCTTACGGTAACGCTTCAACACATGCACGACGCTCCCCTACCCAAACAAAAAA
>NZ_KV811649.1:0-2680 GCF_001813175.1 Corynebacterium sp. HMSC069E04
TATGGGGTACTGTTCATGTGCTTAGGACAAGTCATGGCGTGGGGGTCGAGTATGCTATTCCCACTGGTTGCATGGTTCTTGGCTGGCATCTCATTCGGTCTCGCTGCACCAATTATTTACCGTGAGAAAGATGATGTCCCGATCGCATTCATTCGTGCTCAGGTAGGTTTCCGCGAAACGGTGTCCTACCTCCATCTGGGTATCCCGCTGGTGTTCACCGCAGTGGCAGCGGCGGGCATTAGTAAGCAGCCGGCTTTCGGGGTGGCTGCACTATTCACGGCTTTGGCCGCATACTTTCTGGGTGGGCGCGTGGACATCGTTCCTGCGGGTGCACATACCTTGCGTTATCGGAGTGCCGCTCCCACTCCTACCATTCTGCTTGAGATGCTGGTACTTCTGGTTCTGCTGGGCGTGTGGTGGCTGTTCTTTTTTGCACTGTCGCTATTGCCATAGGAATTGATATTCCTAGCTTAACGGTATTTGAGAGTCTGTTAATACTCTCCTGTCCTAGTGTCCAGCGTCGCTTACCACTTCTATTACGAAAAGGATGAAGGTTCCATTTCTACTCTGGCAGTCGAACGTCTCCACAAGAGTTTCGGTGATAAAAAGATTCTTTCCGATTTATCTCTGCATGTTAACGAGGGGGATATCTACGGCTTCGTCGGTTCCAACGGCGCGGGCAAATCTACGACGATGCGTATCATCATCGGTGTGCTCCTGCCGGAGTCCGGAGAAGCGCTCTTCGACGGAAAGCCCATCGATGCAGACCTGCGTAAGCGCATCGGCTACATGCCGGAAGAACGCGGGCTCTATGGCAAGGAAAGTATTATTGACCAGCTGGTGTTCCTGTCTCAGCTGCATGGGATAAGCGCTTCCACATCGCGTGCGAATGCGTTTGAACTGCTGGAGCGACTAGGACTGGTAGAACGCGCCCATGACAAGCTCGATTCTCTTTCCTTGGGTAACCAACAGAAAGTGCAACTGGCTGCGGCTTTGGTGCATTCACCCGACCTACTTATCCTCGACGAGCCTTTCTCTGGGCTGGACCCGCTGGCGGTGAATGCCATGGGTGATATCCTTGCCGAATACGCCCAACGCGGCGTTCCCGTTCTCTTTTCTTCGCATCAGCTGGACTTGGTGCAGCGTATCTGCAACAGCATTGGCATTTTGGCCGGGGGCAAGCTGGTGGCTGAGGACACCGTAAGCAGCTTGCGTTCTCAAGGGCCGCTGCGTTACCGCGTAGACATTTTAGCTCGTGGTTGGTATCCCGGGGGAGTTTCCGTGGTGTCGGAAGACAGTACTGGCGTGGTCCTAGAGCTGCCTGGGGAAGACCATGTTCAGCCCCTGCTCTGTGCTGCTCAGGCGGCGGGAGTCGTCACTGGTTTCTATCGGGTCGTGCCCGACCTTGCAGATCTATTCAGGAAGTACGTGTCATGACCAACTATTCTTCGCCCCATATTATCGCCACGGTTGCTCGCCGAGAGATCCGGAATTCTCTACGAAGCAAGGGGATTATGCTCACCCTCGTACTGGTTCTCGTGGCACTCGTGGGTGGAATCATGTTTGGCAGTCATCAGCTCAATTCGCCTGGTGCAGCTGCTAAAAAGACCGTTGCCGTGTCCAACATTGACCCCACCATCTTCGAGGGAACTGGATTTACAGCCATTTCAGTCGCCAACGCCGAGGCTGGCCGGCAGATGGTCACCGACGGTGACGCGGCAGCTGCTTTTTCCTTGGACAGCGATACTCTTGACTTTATACACAAGGGCACTGCTTTCTCGGAACTAGAGACGCTAGCGCAAACTGTTTCGCAGCAGATTTCTTTGTATCGAGCATTGGAAACCGTAGGCGTTAGCCCTGCGCAGCTGGCCGCGTCAGCTCCGATGCTCTCTGTTACAGAACACTATCTAGAAGCAGATAACGACGATAGGGCAAACCGAAATCAGTGGAATGTCTGGGCAGCTCTCATCGGTATCGTCATCCTAATGCTGGCGCTCACGCTCTTTGCGAATAGCGTGGGTTCACGCGTCACGGAGGAAAAGTCATCTAGAATCATTGAGCTCATCGTAGCTTCTGTGAAGCCGACCGACTTCCTGTCCGGAAAGATTCTAGGAAATGTCGTGTTTGGAACTGTAGCGATGGGAATCATCATTGGCTGCGGAGCCATCGCACTTAAAGTCTCGGGAATCTTGGGGGATAACCAATTCAGTTGGAGTATCGCCCCTGCGCTGTTGGTTGCCTTCGTATTGGGCATTACGTTCTTTTCCTCGCTTTATGCTGCAGCGGGAGCGATGGTGCAGCGTACCGAAGACCTTCAGTCCACTCAGTCGCCCATCATGCTGCTTATTTTCGCGGTCCTCTACACTCCCACGGTTTTCTTTACCCAGCTTGATAGCACCTGGATGCGGATCATAGCGTGGATTCCGCCTTTTTCTATTGGTCACGCACCATTGCAATATGCGGCAGGCAACATGACGAGCTTGCAATTTAGTTTATCAATGCTTTTCATGTTCGCCCTTACTCTCATAGTGATCCGGGCTTCTGCCCGCATCTATACGACTGCCATCTTGTATAATGGCGCGCCACTGAAATGGCTCCAGGTGCTGAAGCCTCGCCGTAAATAGCCCTGCCGCAAACAGCTGAAATCCGTTTGTCCTAAGCACATGAACAGTACCCCATA
>NZ_KV811650.1:0-4690 GCF_001813175.1 Corynebacterium sp. HMSC069E04
GGACAACTACAGGACAAAATCAACGCACTCCAAAACCGGAAGGGCCGCTTTAGCGTCCCGGACTAGTGACTAGTTATAGTGGATTAAGAAACCTGAGAGACGTCACTATTCCTCTGCTAAAAGTTCCTGCAGATATCGTCGAACCTCGTCTATTCCAGGCATCCCTTCGCGCTCCCGCATAAAGTGATTTTCAATCGCTGCATCCCTTTGATCAACGTCAACGAAATTAGGGCCAACGAAAATCGGATCCTTATTCCCGGAAAAAATCCCCGTATAAATATATTCATTGGATAAAATACTTCGATCTGCGTTCCTATCTGGATTCTTGGCCTCTCTTTCCGCTAAGCACGCGATCACCAAGTCCATTCGAAGGTGCCGTAATCGCTTTGATAACCATCCTTCATCGCAAACTAAAACTTGAATGTCCTGTCCATCCAAGGAATAGTCTCGGTATTCAGCAATAACCTTTCCGTCTGCTTCCCATTGCGCGGTATTTGGCACCCAGGTGGCGTCACCAAGCAAAGGCTGTACTGGGGTCTCTATTCGCACGCCCCTATCTACCGAACAATCAAACGAGTTTCCCTCCCACAAGTACGACTGAGAACTCGGCCAATACGAGATCCGTCGTTCGGTTCGAACATCTGTAACTGATAGATGTTCCCGCACAGACTGGTACTGGGGTCCATAACCAACGAACTCTGACTCTCCCAAATATGTTTGAAAGAGCGTCTCAGAAAAATCCAGCGGTCGGTTCATTAAACCTCTAAATTGGAGGTACTCCGCTAAGTCGGCACCCTCCCCCTCTGCCACCAACCATGACCCCTGCAGCAAGTACTGACGGCGAAAGAAAGTCTTTTCACGTATAGAATACTCAGAGCTCTTCCTTTCCCAACTGGCATCCAGCCTTAGAGCCACCCCTCTTTTCCCGGCCAGTTCAGGCCTCAAAATATCTTCATTCGGTGGGAGGTCCTTCCCATCTTTAATCCAATCTCGTTCCGATGTCTGCTTGCCGAGAGCGGGCCTTCTAATTTCTAGCTGTATTTCGGACTTCGGTTCAGCCTTTCCCAGCAAACACACCCATGCGTCGTCGCGCTTACGACTAATCGGCAATGAGGGATCCAAGTCCCTTAAAAGGAAATCCCAAGCTCCTTCACTGACCTCCCATTCCCGACCGCTACCTGAAATGTCTAGATACAGATTATCGCAAAGGCGTGCTAACAATTCCCGATGAGCTATCCATTGATACTTCTTTCCAAACCTCTCTCTCTTGTGGGAGGCCCTCCCATTGGAAAAAACAAATGTAGTCTCAAACTCTTCGAATCTTTCCTCCGTCCACCCCAAGGAGATCGCTTTTTGAGCTACCCAACGGCAGGAAAACTCATACAAATTGTCAGCTGATAGGTTCCTCTCGGAGGGTGTTTCATCAATCAACCTGAGCGTTCTGTGACCGTCGGCGAAATGCTGAAAGTGGTGAATATCCCCTTTGATCGTCTTGACCGAAAAATCCCCCCGGTTTGGTAGCGCGGACAACAGGATGGAAGAAGCTCGACGTCGGAGCAGATTGCCATTTTCGCGCAGAGCGCCAAAGGAGCTTTCGAGTTCTTCCTCGGAAAGCGGTGTCTCAGGCAAGGCTAAACCAAGGACACCCCCGTAGTCGGGCAATTCGCCCTCCGTAAGGCCCAACTGTTTGCGGGCCCATGCGAAGATTCCGCGAATTGAGTCACGCGCTAGAACATCGAACTCCGCAGCTCCTCGCAAGTGATCCGAAACAAATCGGACTACTTCCGACTGTTGGGCTCGCAGAGAGCTAGCCCCTTGAAGCAAAGCTCCATAAGAGCAAGTTAGTATGCGCTCGATAATATATGGATCATCACACTCACTAAAGATTTTCAATATTTTCAAGTTTACGGCTGGGCATTGAGCCCAAACTCCGGCTAGGGCCTTCGAGGAGATATCACGCAAATAGCGGTTTGGGCTCCCCAACAGCCAGGTCAGCATTTGACTAGTTAAAAACAATCGCTCAAAGTTACGCTCACTGCAGTCATTAGAAAACTGTCGCAGGAGGTGCCGGAATTCCGGGGAATCGTCGAGGAAATAGCTTCCAACCCCCCATTCTGCATCACGTTCGCACATCTCATATGACATATACCTTTGAGTTAAGAAACTGCTGTTCGCGGGGTGATCCGGTATGGCTGCTAGCGCGCATAAGCTCAATGCATATTTTGACGCCCAGTCACGGTTCTCAAGTCCTTTACTCAAGATTTTCAATGTGCTTTTTCTGACGGCGGACACGTGACGAATTCTCAGCGAACTTGCTAGCGATTCATGGAACCAGCGGGGCGCATCTCCTGCCTCAACAAAATCACTAAGTTCAGCTGACTTTTGCTCGGCTAAGATTACAGCGATAGTAGACCAAAGTCTCTTATGTTTTAGAAGTGCTACTCTAAAGTTCTTGGTTTCTTCGAATAGATCATCGA
Source organism: Corynebacterium sp. HMSC069E04 (assembly GCF_001813175.1). Taxonomy (NCBI): domain Bacteria; kingdom Bacillati; phylum Actinomycetota; class Actinomycetes; order Mycobacteriales; family Corynebacteriaceae; genus Corynebacterium; species Corynebacterium sp. HMSC069E04. The sequence continues at coordinate 2,478 of NZ_KV811650.1, forward strand.
CGACCTTTCGGCTCAAAACGTAATCAGATACCGCCTGGAAGAGGATGCCAACAGCTTCACGATTGCCGTAGGTTGGCCTCACTTCTAGAATTCCACACTCGACCATTTGCCGGAAAAGAGTGCGCGGATATTCCGTCCGACTTGGGAGAAGATCATCGATCTGCTTCTCAAGTTGCCCTCGATCGTTTTCTAGCTCCCCCTTTTCCAAAATTAATTGAGCAACCAATTGAAGCGCCTCTTCTACGACACTTTGGCTTGGACTGATTGCTAATTTCTTCTGAACTTCCCGTACGCGGACTCGTAAGTACTCCTGGAATACTTCCATTTGCGTTGGCTGCGGCGTTAAGCTTCTATCGCCTCCAGCAAGTACATCGCAGTAGAGTCGAAGAAAAAGCGGGTTCTCAAACGAGCGGCTTTCTAAACGCGGTAGAGGCTGCTGAATACTGAATTTGTGGCGATATTTCTCAAACGCCTCATCTACCGTCCCTTCAAAGCCAGGGTGAAACTCTTGTTTGATATCCACATTGGACAGTAATTCTGCACGATATTCAGAACGCAACGAGAATATGAGGCTGATATTCTCATGCTGTTTCACCTTCGACACCAGAACCCTTAGATATTCTGGCCAGTCAAACGGGGCCTTGGACTCGTTAAGTGCATCGATCGCAATCACCGCGCGCCTCCCCGTTGCTCCTCCAAGCGAGTCCAGTATCTGCAGAAAATTATCGAGCGTTACGTTCGGGATCCCTAGCCTTTCAGCGACTTGACTCCACCAGTATCCTTCGCCGATCCAAGAGCCAAAAACTAGCAGCGCTCTCCCACCGTTACTTAGATTTCTCTCAACCATATTCAAAAGTGCATGAGTCTTCCCTTGACCCGCTGGTCCGTAAATCGCGAGTACCCCGTCTGAATAAACTTCAACCAAGCCACCCTCTAGCCGGTTTGCCAAAGCTGTGAGGGATTTTTCTAGAAATTGTAATTCCCCAAGCGTTTCCGAAAACTCCCCTCCCAGTTGAGAAAGTGAGTCAATGAGTCTTTGAAAGAGTGCCACGATCTCCTTCAGTCTTCGTAGCCAACTCTCCGGACGTACGGGGGTGAATGGATTCCACGTTCCAATGTTTTTGACTTCACATTTTAGAAAATCCTGAAGAGCAATGATAGCCACCTGCCATCCTTCAAGTTCCTTAATTCTCCGAGGCAGAGTATCGACTTGATCCATAAGGTCATCGACCAACCTCAAAAGCTCCGCAGCGAATGAGGGATGCCCTGTCGCCGCATCTAGCATAATGTCAACTTCAGTCGGAACATCAGCATCAGGTGTATACCGATCGTGAGCTTCAGCTTTGGCGTCAGCAAGCTTGCTCTCGAACCAAGCGTCAGAAAGTCCTAGATCACCAAACCAATACTGACGACGCCCGGTATGCTTTTCGAGGACCAGTTCTTGCTTGATTTCACCGCCCCGAATTATCGCAAATTCGATTTCTCGTTCATTTTGAGTCGCTAAATTTTTCCACTGCAGAACGGCTTTCTCCCACCGACCTTGGTCCGACATACGCGCCGAAGTACCTGTATCAGTAAAATCGAAAGGCACTAAGAAAGTTAGTCGAGTAAGGTTCGGTCGGTTCTTTATAACTGTCGAAACCGACTCCTTCATACCTGATAGCGCGGACTGTAAATTTGCGTAGAATTTAGCCTGGAAGCCCTCCGAATGCCCATCCTCATAGACGCTATACCACTCCACGCCAGCGTCGGGAGCTTTGGTTTTCCGCACTTCTGCGGTATCGCCATCCTTATCTGCCCACAATTGAAATACGAGTTCTTCCCAAGCTCGATCTTGTCGCCCTTGATGCGCACGGATCTTAAAAAGATCTATGTCGGGTTCACAATTCATATCTAATTCTTCCCTCCGAACTGGCGTTCTCTAGCTAATCTATCTCAGCGCTCAAGCCTCGTGGCAGAGTTTCAATCATTACCGCGAAATCTTGGTCTTTACAGAGCGAAATTCCCGTATCCGAACAATATGGCGTCGAAGCACCCGTGGTCTCGGTTTCGGGCAGCTGGTACCGCGAGCCCACGTAGTTGGTACCGGTGTTCCGCATACCCGGTACTGCAGGGGTTTCTTTCATAATTAATGTTGACGACACCATGATCCGGTGGTGTGAAGCGTCCTGGGTTTAGTTCCCACCTCAGCCAAGGAAGGATTGAACTATGCC
>NZ_KV811651.1:0-215 GCF_001813175.1 Corynebacterium sp. HMSC069E04
TGTGCGCGATACTGGGATTGAACCAGTGACCTCTTCCGTGTCAGGGAAGCGCTCTCCCACTGAGCTAATCGCGCCTATGCATTTATCAAGACTCTTACTTGAACCTAGCCAAGTGACCTTGACTTCAAGAAAGTCCTGGAGCGGATGACGAGACTCGAACTCGCGACCCTCACCTTGGCAAGGTGATGCGCTACCAACTGCGCTACATCCGCATT
>NZ_KV811652.1:0-45216 GCF_001813175.1 Corynebacterium sp. HMSC069E04
CCGACCGGAACGATGTCTCGAGACTTCACATGGTGCCCCCAGTGGGACTCGAACCCACACTGAATCGATTTTAAGTCGACTGCCTCTGCCGATTGGGCTATGGGGGCCAAACCGTGCCCACTTATCTTAGGGCACGGATAGTCATGAACTGAAAATAGGGTCGGCTTCTGCGTAGCCTTCCGGCCTTAGCCCGCTAATTTTGCTGCAAGGCCAGTAATGATGCCATCGAGGATGTCTTTCTCACTGATGAAGAAAGAACGTGCCTCGCTATTGCGTTCAATCATCGTCATGATGCCCTCGACTGCCACGCATCCACCGCCAATGACATCCGCGCGTCCAGGGTGGATGACGGGGTTGAGAGCGCGAACATCCGAAGGCAGACCAATCATCTGTCGGGTGAGCACCCGCAGGGCGTCGAAACGCAGCTCGGAGCCATGAATGGAATCGGCATCGTAGCGCTCCATTCCCTGGGCCAGCGCGGAAAGAGTCGTAAACGTACCGGCGCAGCCAACGAAGGTCAGGGCTTTATCGATAGGAACGATCTTCTCGACTTCGGCCATGCGCTCAGCCACATAATCCGTAGCGATCTCAATTTCCGCTTCGGTGGGCGGATCATTGCGCATGATGCGCTCGGTAAGACGCACACATCCCATTTGTGCCGAGTGGGAGCCGAGAATCTCACCGTCGATGGTGCCAACGACGAACTCCGTCGAACCACCACCCAAATCGATAACGCAATATGGGCCCTCTTCAGAATGCAGATCCCCCACCGCGCCGGTAAAGGACAGCAGTGCTTCCTCCTCGCCGGAGATAACCTCCGCACGAGCACCAGACTGGACTTGACCGAGCAGTTCCTCAGTCATGTCAAAGAATTCGCGGTGATTTTTGGCATCGCGGGTGGCTGAAGTGGCCACCATCCGCACGCGCTCAACCTTCTCAAACTTCATCTGTTTGACGTAGCCCTCGAGCGCCGCGCGGGTCCGCGCAAGGGCCTCTGGTTCAAACTCGCCGGTGGCGTCGACGCCCTGTCCGAGACGAACGATCTCCATCGTGCGGGAGATATCGCGGATCTTTCCATCTTCCTGAATCTCACTGATAAGCAGGCGGATGGAGTTGGTTCCGCAGTCGACAGCAGCGACGCGTGTCATAAGGCTAGCCTTTCTCTTAACCGGCGTTAGAAAAATCGAACTGGGCCATATCAATGCCCAGGTCCCCCACGGTGGGCCAATCCTCTGGGATGGCGCTTCCTCGAAGTTTACCGTGTTCTGCGGCCATCGCTACGGCTTCGGTGCCGAAACGTACGCGGCCTGGCCCCTCCGCCAGGGCGTACGCAATGAGGACGTGAAGGCACTTCACGCGCTCAGGCATGCCACCACCGGAAAAGTCAGTACCTAGGTCTTCCATGGCGTTGCGCGTTGCCAGGTAGTGTTCATGCGCGGCTTGGTAATCCTTCTGCAGGCCCTCATCCTCTGCAAGGCGCTGCTCCATCCATTTCATGACATGGGCAACCTCAAGGCGCGATGCCTCAGCAGTCAAGCGCGGATCGGTGAGGTAATAAAGGGTGGGAAACGGGGTGCCGTCGGGAAGCTTAGGCGCGGTCTTAATAACCGCCGGGGCTCCGTCCGGAGTGCGGTATGCAATGTCCACGACGCCGCGTGGGGTGCGGCCCAGTTGTTCGCGGACGACTTCAAGATCAGCATCGGTCACGGTCATAGGAACCATTGTGACACGGAGGAATGGTTGAGTCCTATTCAGCAGGGGCTTGCGGTTGATTCTCTGCTTCTTCCGCTACAGAATCCCACAACACCGCGTACCACTCGCGGTCATCGGTATCCTCGCGACGCTCCGAGGTTACCGTGTCACCCGAGTCCATGCGCGGATCCATAATGCGGAAGGCCGTTTCACCCTCATCCATCACACCGAACCGGCGACGCGCCTCCTGCTTGACGTACTCCTCCGAGTTGTACTTATCAATCTCGGTGAGGAGCTCATCCTTATGGGCCTGCTTGGCGGCAATAGAGCTTTCTAGGCGGGCAATTTCTGACTGGCCGTGGTAGTAATTGCGCAGCGGGACAGCAATGGATAACAAGACTACGAGAATAACGGCAATGATCACACCGACGCCCAGAATGTCCAGGCCTTTAGGCTGGACCGGGGTCTTCTTCCGCTTGGTGCGCTGCGCATCGCGGGCACGCGTGTGTACCGGAACGGTGTTCCGGCGCTTCGTACGAGGAGAAATAGTGCGTGCCATCGGGAAGCCATTGTATCCCGGACCGGCCCCAGTGCTGTGCGGCGCGCGTCGTGTCTCAGAAATAACACGTGTCACAGAAGTTCAAATTCCGTTCCGGTACGTGCTCCGCGTCAACTTGGGCTCTGCAGCTACCCTCCCAACGCAAAAGGTGCCACAGTTTCCTGTGACACCTTCTGAACTAGCGCTAGCTCAGCGGACAGTCCGAGAAGACTGCCACTAGAGGCTAGTGGCAAACTTAGCCCTGAAAGCGCGGAAATGCGGAGCGGCCGGCGTAAACAGCGGCATCGCCCAGCTCCTGCTCAATACGCAGCAGCTGGTTGTACTTGGCTACGCGCTCAGAGCGGGCCGGAGCACCCGTCTTGATCTGGCCACAGTTCAGGGCGACTGCGAGGTCAGCAATGGTGGTGTCCTCGGTCTCACCGGAGCGGTGGGACATCATGGTGCGGTAGCCGTTGCGGTGAGCCAGCTCGACGGCATCAAAGGTCTCGGTCAGGGTACCAATCTGGTTGACCTTGACCAGCAGAGCGTTAGCAGCCTTCTTGTCGATACCCTCCTGGAGGCGTGCCGGGTTGGTGACGAAGAAATCATCGCCGACGATCTGAACCTTGTCACCGATAGTCTCGGTGAGCTTGGTGTAGCCCTCCCAGTCATCTTCCTGCAGCGGGTCCTCAATGGACACGATCGGGTACTTAGCAACGAGCTCCTCGTAAACCTTGGCCATCTCCTCAGCAGTGTGCTCGCCGCCCTCGAAGTGGTACTTACCGTCCTTGAAGAACTCGGAGGAAGCAACGTCTAGTGCCAGAGCAACGTCCTTGCCCGGCTCGAAGCCAGCCTTCTTGATTGCGTCAACGATGAGGTCGAGCGCTGCCTTGGTGGACTCGACAGACGGAGCGAAGCCACCCTCGTCACCCAGACCGGTGGACAGGCCCTTGTCCTTGATGACGTTCTTGAGTGCGTGGTAAACCTCAGTGCCCTGACGCAGCGCCTCGGAGAAGGACTCTGCGCCAATCGGAGCGATCATAAACTCCTGGACGTCCACGCCGGAGTCAGCGTGGGAGCCACCGTTGAGAATGTTCATCATAGGAACGGGCAGGACGTGGGCGTTCGGGCCACCGACGTAACGGTAGAGCGGCAGGCCAGCGGACTCGGCAGCGGCCTTAGCTGCTGCGATGGAAACGCCCAGGATGGCGTTGGCGCCGAGGCGAGACTTGTTCTCAGTGCCGTCCAGCTTGATCAGGGCCTGGTCAATGAGACGCTGGTCATCGGCCTCGAAGCCGGCAAGTTCATCAGCGATCTCTTCGTTGACGTTCTCAACGGCCTTAAGAACGCCCTTGCCCAAGTAGCGGTCACCACCGTCGCGCAACTCGTGAGCCTCGTGAACACCGGTGGAAGCGCCAGACGGAACGCCGGCGACACCGCGTGCGCCATCGTCGAGGAAGACTTCAGCCTCAACGGTGGGGTTGCCGCGGGAATCAAGAATTTCGCGTGCCATTACGTGGATGATGTCAGCCATGCTGCTTTCACTCCTATAGAGCCAAATTGATCTTGGTTTGTGTTCTGGGAGGTGCTCCCAAACCACCTGCAGCCAATTGTTCCAGAAAACTTCGGAACGTGTCGGGCTTAAACGGACAACGTGACAAAGATCTAGGAAGAGACTAGGACGTCGCAGGCTGATCAATGGCGTAGGAATTCGCCGCTGCCGCCACTTTACGCAGGTAGTCCTCCGATTGGTTGTAGTTGAGGACGGCTGAGCGCCAGCCTTCCGGCGTGGAAAGGTCCCTATCCCCAAAACACAACAATGCGGCGGCACCTAGCGCAGCATCATCAATCTGGTTGGGATCAGCCACCCCATCGCCATTGGCATCACGACCTAAATGCTCCCACGAAGAAGCGATAAATTGCATCGGTCCGACGGCGCGATCAAAGTCGGTATCGCCGTCAATCACGCCGCCATCACTATCCGGAACCATGGTGGTGTTGTTCGTACCATCGAGAGGTATACCCACGATGGGTGGGTCGGGGTAGCCGTTCTCATCGAGTGTAGAACGGTGAAAGAGGTTGCCGTTATAGGTCCCGTGACGGCTTTCAACCCAACCGATCCCCGCAAGGGTATTCCAGCGCAGATTACAGTTCGGCCAGGACTCCAGCGCAATCAACTCCGCATTGCCATAGGCCCGCAAGGCTTGATCGGGGATGCTGGTGGCATCAGCAAGCTGGTCGGACCACCACGTCAATTTATCCGCCGTGCGCCCCGGACCGTCGACATCAATATTGGGCACTTCTGCCCCGCCGACCGGTGGAAGATCCTCTGGGACAGGGGAAAGCTGCCGGAACGGGGATGGCTTATCCAGGAAGGAAAGACTCCAGGCCACCAGGGAAATGATCAGAATGATGGCTAAGACAATTCCAAGGCCACAGCCCCCGATCCTCCTAAGCCCCTGCGTCATAAAGGTGAATACTACAGCCCGTTGCGCGAAGGGGGTCTAGCGACACAGAGGGCACCACGAGGCGACTATATAGGCACGCCCTACGAAATTTGCGAAACAAAAGTTATGTCAAAATGTTCCCATGCGTAACATTCTGCGCTACACTGCAGCGTTGAACAGAGAGCCGAGGCCCCGCTGGTGCTCCACGTTCTATCACTGTCCGTTCTAGAAACGTGCTTTTCTCTTAGTCAAGGAGTTCCATGTCCATCCGTCGTATCCTCGCTACTGCTTCCGCCATTGTTACTCTGGGTGCCATCGCACCCGGTACCGCCTCCGCCGCTTCCCTCACTGAGCTGGGCGGCTTCCTTTCCCAGGGCATCCAGTCCGCTGACTGCAACGCCCTGCGCAGCACCCTCACGCTCATCGATCGAAGCACCGAAGTCGAGCTTCTGACTCCGGATACCACCCGCAACCAGCTTTCGAAGAACCTCACTGCACTGGGCACCACCGAGGAACTCGGCCCGCTGGCCTTTGCCGCGGTGAAGTACGCCGGCCAGACCGCTGACCGCGCTCTCGAGTGCAAGATTGTCAAGGAAGACACCATCGCCACCGGCGGCACGGGCCTGTCCTCCAAGATTGCGGACTACGCTCCCCTACTGTCCTCCATGATCCAGAAGGGCTAGTCCTTCTTTTCTCGGGCCTTACCTTCGGCCCACAAGCGCTCCTGTTCCTCTACCCCCACGATGTCCTCTGAGCCATCAAAAAGGTAGGGCGCGCGGGAGCGCATTTTGTTGACGAAAGACATCGCAACATCATCAAGGTTGAAGGCCCCACGGCGCGCCGCGATTTCGGCGTGGAAGAGGATCTGCAGGAAGACATCGCCCAATTCCTTCAGCAGCTCAGCATCCGAAGCATGTTCCCGCACTGCCTCGGCAAACTCAGCGGACTCTTCCTCCATATATGGCAGCAGGGTCTCGTGGGTTTGGTCGCGCTCCCACTCCCCTATGCGCCGCGCGCGCATCATCACCTCGCGCGCCTGCCACATCGGATCCTCCAAGGAAGGGGCGAGGATGAGCTCCGCGTGGGCGTCGATAAGCGCGCGCACCTGCGGATGGGAGGGGTCCGTGCTCACCACAACACCGTGGCCTGCAGGATCCTCACCGCTCAGTAACTGGTCGAAGTCCCAGCGAACTTTCACAGGAACTTCATCGGTAAAAACAACAGGTCCCTGCAGTTTTCCAACGGCCTCCATGGGTATTAGGGTGGGCCAGCGCGGATCTAACAACAGGACAGTCATAAACAACGAGTATAGGTCCCGGGCCCTATGAACATTCGCTGCAGTTGCACAAAAGCCCGCCTAAAGGGGTACTTTTAACCAATGACCACTTCCAATCTCACCGAATCGCCGCGCACGCACTCCGTGACGCTGTGGACGCTCGTCGCGCTCATCATCGGTTCCACGGTGGGCGCCGGAATTTTCTCTCTTCCGCAAAACATCGCCTCCGTGGCCGGCCCTGGTGCCATGCTCATCGGCTGGCTCATTGCTGGCGTGGGCATGCTCTCTGTTGCCTTCGTTTTTCAGATCCTGGCTCACCGCAAGCCACATCTCGACTCCGGCGTGTACTCCTATGTCCGTGCCGGCTTGGGTGATTTCATCGGCTTTACCTCTGGTTGGGGCTACTGGCTCGGCTCCGTGATGGCGCAGGTGGGCTACGCCACCCTATTTTTCAACACTATCGGCCACTACGTCCCTTTCTTTGACGCCGACCACCGCTGGGTTTCTGCCATCGCAGTGTCTTTGTTGTCCTGGGGTATCTTTGCTGTTCTCGCACGCGGGATTAAGCAGGCGGCCATCATGAACATGGTGACGTCCGTAGCCAAGATTGTGCCCATCCTGGCCTTCATCATCATCCTCGCTTTCGTGGGTTTCAGCTGGGACAAGTTCACCTTGGATATCTGGGGCAAGACTTCCGATAAGTCCCTCTTCGAGCAGGTACAGGGCATCATGCTCTTTACCGTGTGGGTCTTCATCGGCGTAGAGGGCGCATCCGTGTACTCGAAGCAAGCCCGCACCCGTTCCGACGTCGGCCGTGCCACCGTCATCGGCTTCATCAGCGTCTTGGCGCTGCTGGTCTCCGTGTCCACGCTGAGCTTCGGTGTACTCACCCAGGAGGAGCTCGCCGCGCTGCCGGATAACTCGATGGCCTCCGTGCTCACCGCCGCCGTGGGTGAATGGGGTGGTGCGCTCATCTCGCTTGGTCTGTGCCTTTCTGTGCTCGGTGCCTACGTGTCCTGGCAGATGCTGTGCGCAGAGCCAATCGTCATGATGGCTGTCGATGGCCTTCTCCCCCGCAAGATCGGCACCGTAAACATTGCCGGCGCGCCATGGGTAGCGCAGCTGATTTCAACGCTGACGATTCAGCTCTTCGTCATTATCTTTTTCCTCAACGAGACCTCTTATAACGCCATGGTGCAGCTAGCTACAATCATGTACCTGCTGCCCTACATCTTCTCCTCGCTGTACCTAGTTCTCTTGGCCGTGCGCGGCAAGGGCCTAACGCACCCACATGCCGGGGTGCGTTTCGACATCTCGGGCCCGGAGGTGAGCCGCCGCGAAAATCGCCGACACTTTTTCATCGGCTTGGTCGCCTTCATCTACTCACTGTGGCTCATCTACGCTGCTGACCCGGTCTACGTGCTGCTTGGTGCACTGGCCGTGGTCCCCAGCATGATTCCTTACGTGGCTACCCGCCTGTACAAGAAGGAACGCGTATTCAACACTTTTGAGTGGTTCGTGGTGGCACTGGTGATTATCGGCGCGGTGGCCGCGGTGTGGGGCTTGGGCACCGGCCGTTTGGTGCTTTAGAAGGCCTCGGGTTCCGAGCGATGTGACAGTACTGCATACGCGATGCAGCTGGTCAGCCAGAGCACGTGGCCGATGGCGCTGATAACGAGGAAAATGCCGCCGGTAATTTCGGCCGCTTCCTCGTTGCCGGACCACCACGTCGGCACGGTGGCTGGCCCAATGTCCCCGAAATCGGGCAGGTTGGCATTGCCCACAATGAAGCCGATAAACAGCAATGCCATTGACACCCACGCCCACTCCAACCGGCTTGGGTAATCAGCGCGGATGAATAGCGGGAGTAACCCGAGCAACACCCAAATGCCAACTAGGAAGATCCCAAACATCACCAACATGAAGGTGAGCCAGCCGCCATTCTCACCGCTGAACTTGATAACCAGGGAGACGGGGATACTGAACAACGCCGCGAACATCCACACCACCATCATGATGATTCGGGGATTAGCTCTACTCGGCCCACTGTGGTTGTTCGCGGCGTTCATTATTTTTCTCCTACGCTAATGACGTTCTTTTTAGTCTTAGCACCGCTGACGTCAACGCGCTCGAGTTCGAACATCGATGCCAAGAAATCCGCCATCCACTGCAGGAGTTCAATGTCTCGCAGCTTGGGGTCGGTGACATTGCGGCCAGCCTTGGGGAAGTTGAGCTGGATGGCCTTGGCCGCCGCGCGGTAATTGGAGCCCGGGAAGAGGCGTTTGAGGCGTACCTGTTTGGAATCTGCCAGCTCCACCGGGTGAACCTTGATGCGGGTGCCCTGCACGGTAATATCGCTGACCCCGGCCCGGCGGGCCTGGTGGCGCAGGCGCGCTACCGCGAGAAGGCGTTCCACAGGCTCCGGGACAGGCCCGTAACGGTCCTGCATTTCTTCCACCACGTGTGCCAGGTCCGCGTTGTCCTTGGACGTTGCAAGCTTGCGGTAAACCTCCAGGCGCAGCCGCTCGGAGTTGATATAGGACTCCGGAATATGTGCGTCCACCGGCAGGTCGATGCGGATTTCCTTTGGCCCTTCGTCCGTGACCACGGGGGTCTCACCGCGGGCAAGCGCTTTGAAGGTCTCTACGGCCTCGCCGACGAGGCGCACGTAGAGATCGAAGCCCACGCCGGCGATGTGGCCGGACTGCTCGGCGCCCAGCACGTTGCCGGCACCGCGCATCTCAAGGTCCTTCATAGCCACGGCCATGCCCGCGCCCAGATCGTTGTTCTGGGCGATGGTGGCCAGACGGTCATAGGAAGTCTCCGTCAGCGTGGCGCCCTTCGGGTAGAGGAAGTAGGCGTAGCCGCGCTCGCGGGAGCGGCCCACGCGCCCGCGCAACTGGTGCAGCTGGGATAGACCCATGTGGTGAGCGTTTTCCACGATGAGGGTATTCGCATTAGCGATGTCCAGGCCGGTTTCCACGATGGTGGTACACACCAGGACGTCGAATTCGCGATCCCAGAAGCCTTGGACGGTGCGCTCAAGCACGTCCTCGTTCATCTGGCCATGCGCGACAACGATGCGCGCCTCCGGCACTAGGTCCCGCAGTTCGCGTGCTTTCTTTTCGATGTCAGCGACCTTGTTGTGGATGAAGAAGACTTGGCCGTCGCGAAGCAGCTCACGGCGGATGGCCGCGGCGACCTGCTTGTCTTCGTACGCACCCACATAGGTCAGGACCGGGTGACGGTCCTCCGGAGGGGTCAAAATCGTAGACATTTCACGGATGCCCGCCATGGACATCTCCAAGGTGCGCGGAATCGGGGTCGCGGACATGGTGAGCACGTCCACGCTGGCCTTGAGCGCCTTGATGTGTTCCTTGTGCTCCACGCCAAAGCGCTGTTCCTCATCCACCACAATGAGGCCTAGGTTCTTCCACTGCACGCCTGTTTGCAGCAGGCGGTGTGTGCCGATGACGATATCCACGGAACCATCCGCCAAACCGGCGAGAATCTCCTTGGACTCCTTGGCCGAAGTAAAGCGCGAGAGCACCTCGATATCCACTGGGAAGCCCTGCATGCGCTCGCGGAAGGTATCGGCGTGCTGTTGCGCCAGCAGGGTCGTGGGCACAAGGACCGCCACCTGCTTGCCATCTTGCACCGCCTTGAAGGCTGCGCGCACTGCCACCTCGGTCTTGCCATAGCCCACATCACCGACGACCACGCGGTCCATCGGCACCGTGGATTCCATGTCTTCCTTGACGGCATCGATGGCCAGCATTTGGTCTTCCGTCTCGATGAAGGGGAAGTTATCCTCCATCTCCGCCTGCCACGGGGTATCGGGCCCAAACTGGTGGCCCGGTGCTGCCTGGCGCTTGGCATAAAGCTCCACCAGCTCACCGGCGATCTCGCGCACCGCGGCGCGCGCCTTCTTCTTAGTGTTCTTCCAATCCGAGCCGCCCATCTTGGACAGCGTCGGTGCCTCACCGCCGGTGTATTTGCTTAGCAGGTCCAGCGAATCCATGGGTACCCACAGCTGGTCGGCAGGCTGCCCGCGCTTGGATGCCGCATACTCCAGCACGATGTACTCGCGGCGGGAGGTCTCATCACCGGATTGGACGGTGCGCTCGGCCATCTTGAGGAATTTACCGATTCCATGGGTCTCATGCACCACGTAGTCGCCCTGCTTCAAGGCGAGGGGATCCACGCGGTTGCGGCGCTTTGCTGGGCGACGCTTCGCCCCCGCAATATCGCCCACACGGTTACCCGTCAGATCGGTTTCCGTGATGACGACCAGTGGCAGCGCCTCAGCATCCTTCAGCTTGCGCACCTTCGGGAACACCAGACCCGCATGGGACAAGGCCTGGTAGAGGGTGACCTCACCAGGGCTCGGCTCCCACCCAGGAGTGGCCACCTTGGTGGGAATGCCCTTTTCCGCGAAGCGCTCCACCATGCGTTTGATCGCACCCTGCGCAGGGGCAATGAAGGCGGCACGTCCGCCGGCGGTGGTGTGCGCTAAAAGCTGCGCCATCATGGCATCAATCTCTGGGATATCACCACGCGGAGTAGGTCCGGGCTCAAAATCCAACGGCAGGGTCTCCGATTCGGCGGCGGCGAACATCCCCGGCGGGGCAAAAGTCCACAGCGGGGACTCGATATTCCGGCACGTCGCCTCAAGGGACTCATAGGAGCGGTAACTCGACGCCGAGGTATCCAAGCCCTCAGCAGCCAGCGGACCGTCTGCGCCCATCGCGGCGGCCTCCCAGCCGGCCGCCAAGAACTCCGCATCGGTGGATTCCAGGTCTGCAATGCGGGTGCGGATCTTTTCCGGTGCCACGAGCAACACATGGGTGCCTGCTGCAAGGAGCTCGGGGAGGGTGACGAAGGGCTCGGCGGCAAGCACCGCCAGCACAGCTTCCATACCTTCAGCCGGGATGTGCTCCCCTACTTTGGTCAACAGTTCTGCCAGCGCCGCATTGCCGCCGAACTTCTGCGCCAACTCGCGGGCACGTGCGGCGACCTCATTAGTGATCGGCAGCTCCCGGGCGGGATAGATGGCAACCTCGCCGACCTCAATCTCCGGGATGGCGCGCTGGTCCGCCACGGAGAACTGGCGAATATCCGTAATCTCATCGCCCCAAAACTCCACACGCACCGGGTAATCCGAGGTGGTGGGGAAAACATCGAGAATTCCGCCGCGCGTGGCGTATTCACCGCGCTTGGCCACCATATCCACATGCTTATAGGCGCGAAACTCCAGCTCCGACAGGATATGAGAAAGCTCGTGCTCATCTTCTTCCTTCAGGAAGATGGGTGCACGCCCCTCCACCTTGCTCAGGATGGGCTGGCAGTACCCGCGGGCAGAGGTCACCACCACCTGGGCTTTGCCCGCCCCCACTAGGTCGAGCACACGCGCGCGCTTGCCGACGATATCCGGGGCCGGCGACAGCCTCTCATGTGGAAGCGTCTCCCAGGCTGGGAAGTAGGCGACCTTATCCCCCAGCATGGCCGTCAGCTCCGCGGTGAGGTCCTCCGCCTCACGCCCGGAGGCAGTCACCACCAGCACCGGCGCATGGTGTGCCAGCGTACCGATCGCCCACGGGCGCGCCTGGTCAATGCCAGTAATGTGCAATGAGGCTTCCCCCACTTGGGAGGCGAGGCCTTTAAGTTTCGGATCTGAGGCGGCTACCTTGAGTAGCCCGCCCAGCATCGGCGTTGCCACCTACTTAGCTCCCTTCAACTTCGGTGCTGCTTCCATGCCGGAAAGACCATTCCAGCACAAGTTAACGATGTGTGCTGCGACGGTCTCCCGCGAAGGCTCGCGCACGTCCAACCACCACTGCGCTGTGGTGGCCACCATGCCGACGAGCGCCTGGCCGTAGAGCACTGCCAGCTCGGGGTCGAGACCACGGTGTTCGAAGGCCTCACCGAGGATATGCGCAATCTGATTTACCGCCGTGTTCAACAGCGTGGAGAAACTACGCTCCTCCCCTGGCTTGGAGTCACGCACGAGGATCAAGAAACCATCGGTCTCCTCCTCCACGTAGGTCAGCAAGGCGACGACCCCCTGCTCGATGCGCTCGCGCCACGACCCTGTCTGCAGTGAATCCGTCACAACCTTCTCTAACGCGACAAGCTCGCGGTCGATGACGACAGCATAGAGGCCTTCCTTGCCTCCAAAGTGCTCATAGACCACCGGCTTGGACACACCAGCGCGTGCTGCAATGTCCTCAACGCTGGCGCCTTCGAAACCACGTTCTGCGAAGGCCGCACGTCCTATGGAGATCAACTGCTCACGGCGCTCACGCCCGGTCATCCTTTGTCGAACCATGCCTTCTACTGTATCTCCCCCACTGGACATGGCCCGCACCAGCTAAAAGTAAGCCGCAAGCAACGGGAATGCGAGTCTTGGCCACCTGTTTAGGTCTGATACGCACCCGTCGGGTAACATGTCCCCCAGCGCTCATAATGTGAGCGCGTTTCCCCATGGTGTAATCGGCAACACTACGGTTTTTGGTACCGTCATTCTAGGTTCGAGTCCTGGTGGGGAAGCTGATTAGCATAGACCGTCCATCTGTTTCTATGCAGATTGCGGGCTACTGCGCCGGCGATATTTCGGAACCTGTGGAAACCGCTCCGGACACTTACAGAGCAACAGGTAAATGCAGATGTCGCGCGCCGCATCGATAATATACTCGCCCACTGGGCAGAAACCTTTGACGACGTGCTCGAACGTGAAGATATCCCGTATCTTGCCCCCATGTCCGGTGCCTCTGTTTCACTGCAGGGTGAGGATGACAGCGCTGTCCGCGAGCTTGATCACGAGCCGAACAAATTCGCTGCCGACTCGTCACTGAACAAGCAGGAAGTACGAGAAAACCGAGGAGAGGTTACCATTGACTGCCCCCGACCAAGTCGCTATGTACACCACCCAAGATGGTAAAGCCCACGTAAGACTCCAACTAAAAGACAACGACGCCTGGCTCACCCAGAAGCAGATGGCCGATCTCTTCGACGTCACCACAGCTTCCGTCTCGCACCATATTCAGTCAATCACACGCTCAGGCGAATTAGGACCAGAAGCTACTTTCAAACAACTTTTGAAAGTACCAGGTCAAACCCGGTCCGTTTATCACTACAACCTAAACATGATTCTCAGCGTTGGCTATCGCGTACGAAGTCCACGCGGCTCACAATTTAGAAAATGGGCCACAGAAGTTCTACGCGAATACCTCACCAAGGGCTTTGCTATCGACGCTCAAAAACTCAAGAACAATGGCGCTGACACCCACTTCGACGAATTACTTGAAACCATTCGAGAGATTCGAGTCTCCGAACGCCAATTCTTCCGCAAAATCTGTGACGTCATAGCCGCAACCAGCGCTGACTATCAAGAGAAGAAATCATTTAAAGAAGTCCAACAATTCTTCGCAGGGATTCAAAACCGACTCCACTTCGCCACCCACGGCCGAACCGCAGCAGAGCTAATCTGGGAACGCGCAGACCACACTAAGCCATACGCCGGGCTCACGACATGGGGCGGAGAATCGCCCCACAAAAGCGACATGGGCATTGCGAAAAACTTCCTTGACGAAGACGAAGCTAGGCGTATGCGCAGGCTCACCACAATGTATTTAGACTATGCAGAAGACCAAGCCGAGATGGGAAAAACCATGCTCTTGAAGGATTGGGTGGAAAAAACGGAAGCCTGGCTCGTCTTCAATGAACGCGAAGTCCTCAAAGGATACGGGAAGAGGAAACACAAGCAGGCAGTAAACAAAGCCGAGGAGGAATGGAATGCTTACCAACGCCAACTCGATTCTAAGGTCAACGAAATAGACATGAAAGCTCTAGAGGCCGAAATCAAGACCATGAAACAGGGTGAGGATTAAATTTATTAATCTGATGTCCTGGTTTACGCAGCGCAGGACCGAAACGGTACCCTCCTCACAAGCAACGCAGTAAACGGTGGGTAACGAGATATGGCTATGCACTCCTAAGATACATGAGCATCACGCGGTGGCAGTTGCCCATGTGATCGAGAAGCAGGTTAAGCGGAGTAAAGATCTTGGTCCGAAAGCACTATTGCGGACCAAGCAGCGTAGCGGGCAGCTGCGTGCCCCGGGCACCGTATATGCTTCGACGGTGCAATGACGCGTATGGAGACAAGTGAAGGAAGATATCGAGAAAGCGCTGGACGAGAGCCTCCGGGGCCGCGTGAAACTGACCGTATTGAGCAAGTAATAGATTCAAATCTCGCGAGAACCTATTTACGTTTTCTGCGCCCTCGCCTAAAACCCCTAATTTCAGCTTTCCGCGCAATCGACGCCACCTGCGCCGCGGTGTAGTTCAAGGGAGCAATGCCGGCTCGCGGAAGCACCCATCCGCGCCAATAAGCCATAACTGCTAGGCCAAAGCCCACGAAGGGCGAGATGACCATGCCGAGGGCAAACTGGTCGAAGTGCGCGAAGGATGCCATCACGATTCCTGTAAGCACCGCCGGCACGGCATAAAGCGGGCTGCCGCCAAAGACCGAGGGAATCTGGCCGGAAGCAACATCGCGCACCATTCCGCCACCCACTGCGGTCAAGACGCCCAAGAAAACACAGGCAATAAACGGCATTCCATGGGTCAGCGCCTTCACGCACCCAGTCGTGCACCACACGCCCAAGATGACAGCATCCGCGTGCTCAAGAAAGATTTCCCAGGCCTTGCCCTTTAAATCCGTTAAAAACGCAATGAGCGCACCCACACACGCCAGAGTGAGATACAGCGGATCAGAGATAGCTGCTGCCGGACCGCTAGAGATCAGCATGTCACGAATCATTCCACCCGCCAGCGCCGAAAAGAGCGCCAGAAAGACGAAACCAATAATGTCGAATTCCCTCCGGCGCGCAATCGTTCCACCGATAATGCCATTGAGCACCACACCGATGAGGTCAAAGACCTGGTACAGGGAATGGATGAGGGGGTCGACGTCCTGAATCACAGATACTGACCCTAGCGTACTGCTCACATCATGATGGTGAATTTGATTCAGTTCACTATCCCCGTGCCGCCTCAGTGTGATTCAAAGGAACCCTACTGACGGTCGTCTTTACCAAATGTGCAGACCTGGAAGTACAGACCCCCAGGTGGGCGTCGTGAAGCACCAACACATTGCTTGGCGACGCACGGGGCGAGTCTGCACTTTGGCAAGTTTCAAGCTCCTCCGCATCGGCACCCCGCTGGCACAGCTCAGCGCTAGCCGGCCGTGCCTACGAGCGAATCGTGAAAGGTTAGGCCCTCGCCTCCGGCGTCGCATAGGGGCTGCGGGAGGAGTCCACCACCTGACCGGCGTGGGCGGAGTGCGCGGTGGCGGTTTGGTCGAAGACTAAGGCGGCGGGCTTCACGCGCACGTCGGGCTTCTCGCCTTTGTTGACCATGACGTACTGCCCCATCATTCCCTCATCCTCATGCAACAGCATGTGGCAGTGGTACATGTACGGGATGGTCTTATCCGGGAAGTGGCCGAACTCCACCAGCAGGCGTGCGGTCACCTTCGGCGGAAGGTTGACAATGTCTTTCCACCCAGAATTGAAGACATCCATCTTCTCATCGCCGTCCCAATCCAGAACCTTGAAGCGGGCGTTGTGGATGTGGAAGTTGTGCGGCCAGTCAGAGTTCTCATTGGTCACGGTCCAGATCTCCGGGGCGTCGTGGTCAATGACGGTATCCACCCGGGCCATGTCCATCTGCTCACCGTTGATCATGAAGGTGTTGAGCACGAACTCACGCTCTTCAAGGCCCTGCGTGGACGGGGTCTTCGCCGCAGCGGGGTCAAGCGTTGCCGGCAGGGCGGGGGCTTCGGGCGCGGACTCTTCCGGCCCGGAAATGGTGAGCAGGTCGAAGGAATCTTGGAAGCCGAAGTCAGCCGCATCCTTGTCTTTGGGCACCCCGAAGTTATCCTTGCGCGGCACCGAACGCAGCTGCACTTCTTTGCTGGGCTCCAGGTCCACGATGATTTCGGCGCGCTCGCCGGGACCGAGGAAGAGGGAGTCGACTTCCACGGGGGCGTCGAGAAGCCCCGTGTCCGTGGCGATGACGTGGAAGGGGCCGTTTGTAAGCTCCAGTGTGTAGAAGCGCATCGAAGCGCCGTTGAGCAGGCGCAGGCGGACCCGGCGCGTGGTGGCGTCGAAGCGCGCATTGGTGATGCCGTTGACCAGAGGCGTGGTGCCCAGAAGGCCCAGGGTGTTATCGCTCTTTTCATCAATCTGGCCGTCATCGGTGAACTTGGCATCCATGATGACGACTGGGATGTCATCCACGCCATACTCCTGTGGAATGTCGAGGTTATCGGCCACATCGTCATCGATGAGGAACATGCCCGCCAACCCTCGGTAGGCGTGCGTGGCGGTGGCCATATGCGGGTGCGGGTGGTACCACAGGGTGGCCGCGGGCTGGATGATCTCCCACTCGGGTTTCCAGGTCTTGCCCACCTCAATCGGCGAGTGAGGGCCGCCATCCGAGTAGGCTGGCAGCTTCATGCCGTGCCAGTGCACCGTGGTCATCTCAATGAGGTCGTTGGTGATCTCCGCGCGGACCTTCTCACCGCGGCGGGCGCGCAGCGTGGGGCCTAAGAACGGACCGTTGAAGCCCCACGTCCGCGTGCGGTCGTTACCGGGGAGGATCTCCGAGTAGCCGTCTTGGGCGGTGAGCTTGAATACGCGTGTGCCGTCGACAACCTCTCCTTCCTCCACAGGCGGAATGGGCAGAGCGCGCGGCTCGCCGTCGTAGCCCAGCGGCTCCGGCTGATTCTTCGATCCCGAGGCGGAACAGGCGCTCAGCCCCATCACGGCGGCACCGGCGACAGTGAGCACGGAACCCTGGACGAACATACGGCGGGATACTGTAGGGCGAGCGGAGATAGACATGCCTCCCAGGATAGAGATCAAGTGAACCTTAGGACCCGGATTGGAGCGAGCCGGGCTTAAGATCACAGTCATGGCTTCGCGTTCTGCATCTCCCCACGGCTCCTCACCCTCCAACGAGTCCGCCAATGCCCGCCGCTTCGTCTGGTCGAACGGCCTGCAAGGTGTGGGCGATCAATTACTCTCCGGAAAGACGGTCCTACCCTGGCTGTTCAGTGTGGCCGGGGTCCCAGGCTTCTTCACCGGCCTGCTGGTGCCCTTGCGCGAGTCCGGTTCCATGCTCCCCCAAGCCGCCTGGACTCCGTGGGTGCTCACCCACCCAGCTCGCAAACGCCTGTGGGTGCTGGGCTCGGTGGGCCAGGGTCTGTGCGCGGCGATCATCGCGGCGGCTGCCGTGCTTGTCGAAGGCCCCCTCCTCGGCCTCATCGTCTGCCTCGCCCTTGCGGCGCTTGCCGTACTCCGCGCGCTGTGTTCGCTGACCGGCAAGGACGTGCAAGGCCGCACCATCTCCAAGGGGCACCGAGGAGTGGTGACCGGTCGCGCTACACAGCTCGGCGGCGCAGTCACCCTTATTACTGGCGTCATCCTCGCTGTACTAGGTGAGCTCCCGCGCTGGGGTTTGGCGGCGTTGCTGGCCATCGGCGCAGCCACGTGGTTCCTGGCGGCAGCGGTCTTTCGCGGCATCGAGGAGCCGGTGCCAGAAAACTCCGGCCGGGAAGGTATGAACCGCAGCTGGTGGAAGGATACCTGGCAGCTATACACCCAGGATGCGCGCTTCCGCAGCTTCGTCAACGTTCGCGCCCTGCTGCTGGTGTCTGCCCTATCCACCTCCTTCATCGTGGTGCTTTCACAGAGCATCGGCTCGCAGGCTTTGAGTGGGCTCGGTGGCTTCGTCTTGGCCTCGGGCTTGGCCAGCCTCGTGGGCGGCCGTGTATCCGGTGTGCTCTCTGATAAGTCGTCGCGCTTGGTCATGTCCTGGGCCGCAGGTGCCGCGGCGATCATCTTGCTGGCCATCGTGGCCTGTGCGGCGTGGGCACCGACAGCGGTAAGCATGTGGGCGCTTCCCCTCGGATTTTTCCTGGTCAACCTGGCGCACGCTGCCATTCGCGTGGCGCGCAAGACCTATGTGGTGGATATGGCGGGCGAGGATAAACGCACCCGCTACGTCGGAGCCGCGAACACCATGATGGGCGTCATCCTCCTCGTGATCGGCGGTATCTCCGCCGTGATCGCTTTGGCTGGCCCCTCGGCGGCCATTTTGTTCCTGGCCTGCATCGGGCTACTTGGAGCATGGCGTGCCCGCGCACTTCCGGAGGTATCACGCGGAAAATAGGACGTACGCGTTATGATGAAAAAAGTAAGTCCTGACATCCCCAATCACAGGAGAAGCACACACTCGTGGCTGAAGTAACTAACTGCGCCGCCATCGTCCTTGCAGCAGGCGCAGGTACCCGCATGAAATCCTCAACCCAGAAGACGTTGCATGAGATTGGCGGGAGGTCACTTCTCGGACACGCCCTCCACGCAGCCGCTGGCCTGCACCCAGAGCACCTCGTGGTCGTCGTGGGCCACCAGCGCGACCAGGTCTCCCCTGCCGTCGATGCCATCTCCGAGGAGCTGGACTGCGCGGTCTCCCAGGCCATCCAGGAAGAGCAGAACGGTACCGGCCACGCCGTGCAGTGCGGCCTGAGTGCATTGCCTGATTTCGATGGCACCGTCATCGTGACTAACGGTGACGTTCCCCTGCTACGCCCGGAGACCCTGCGTCAGCTGCATGAGGCCCACACCGGCGAAGCTAACGCCGTGACCGTGCTGTCCATGACTCTGGAGGATCCCACCGGTTACGGCCGCGTGCTGCGCGCCGAGGATGGTTCTGTCACCGCCATCGTGGAGCAGAAGGATGCCTCCGAAGAGCAGCGCGCGGTGCGCGAGGTCAACTCCGGCGTCTTCGCATTCGATGGGGCCGTGCTTCGCGACGCCCTGACGAAGCTCAACTCCGATAACGCCCAGGGTGAGCTCTACATCACCGATGTGCTGGAGATCGCCCGCGAGGCCGGCCACCGCGTCGGCGCGCACGTTGCTGCTGATCCGGAGGAGCTCTCCGGTGTCAACGACCGCGTGCAGTTGGCCGCGGCCGGCCGCCTTCTCAACCGCCGTGTGGTCGAGGAAGCCATGCGTGGCGGCGCCACCATCGTTGATCCCGATACCACTTGGATCGGCGTCAACGTGACCATTGGCCAGGACGTTGTCATTCACCCCAATACCCAGCTGTGGGGTGCGACGACCATCGCCGATGGCGCCGAGATTGGCCCCGACACCACCCTGACCAATATGCAGGTCGGAGCAGGCGCCAGCGTGGTGCGCACGCACGGCTTCGACTCCGTCATTGGCAGCAATGCGCAGATTGGCCCGTTCACCTACATCCGCCCCGGCGTCATCGTGGGTGAAGAAGGCAAGCTGGGCGGCTTCGTCGAGGCGAAGAAGGCCCAGATTGGCCGCGGTACCAAGGTTCCCCACCTGACCTATATCGGCGATGCCACCGTGGGTGATTACTCCAACATTGGCGCCTCCTCCGTCTTCGTCAACTACGACGGCGTCAACAAGCACCACACCACCATCGGCAGCCACGTGCGCACTGGCTCGGACACCATGTTCATTGCTCCCGTTACCGTCGGTGATGGCGCCTACTCCGGTGCGGGTACAGTAATTAAGGACGACGTTCCCCCGGGAGCGCTCGCGGTCTCCGGCGGCAAGCAGCGCAACATCGAAGGTTGGGTGCAAAAGAAGCGCCCGGGCACGCCGGCAGCGGAAGCAGCCGACAAGGCACAGGACGCCAAGGCTGACGACCAGACCACCAACTAACGACAAGTAAAGGGATATCTACTGATGACTGGCAAGGTTACCGGCAGCAGCAAGAACATGATGCTCTTCACCGGGCGCGCTCACCCGGCGTTGGCTGAGGCTGTGGCCAAGGAGCTCAAAACCGATCTGGTTCCGACCACCGCCCGCGATTTCGCCAACGGTGAGATCTTCATTCGCTTCGAGGAGTCCGTCCGTGGTGCAGACTGCTTCGTGATGCAGTCCCACACCCAGCCGCTCAACAAGTGGCTGGTAGAGCAGCTCATCATGATTGACGCGCTCAAGCGCGGCTCCGCCAAGCGCATCACCGCCATCCTGCCCTTCTACCCGTACGCACGCCAGGACAAGAAGCACCTGGGCCGCGAGCCTATCTCCGCCCGCCTAGTGGCAGACTTGCTGGCCGCTGCCGGTGCCGACCGCATCGTGTCCGTGGACCTGCACACCGACCAGATCCAGGGCTTCTTCGATGGCCCGGTTGATCACATGCACGCGATGCCGATCCTGACCGACTACATCAAGTCCAAGTACCCCATGGACAACCTGGCCGTGGTCTCCCCCGACGCCGGCCGCGTGAAGGTGGCGGAGAAGTGGGCACACGAGCTTGGGGACGCTCCACTCTCCTTCGTTCACAAGACCCGCTCTACCACCGAAGCCAACAAGACTGTGTCTAACCGCGTCGTCGGTGACGTGGAGGGCAAGGACTGCATCCTGCTCGATGACATGATTGATACCGGCGGCACCATCGCGGGCGCAGTCCGCGTGCTCAAGGAAGCCGGCGCCAAGTCCGTGGTTATTGCCTGTACCCACGGTGTCTTCTCCGACCCGGCTCGCGAGCGCCTGTCCGAGTGCGGCGCTGTCGAGGTCATCACCACCGATACCCTGCCGCAGTCCACCGAGGGCTGGGACAACCTTACGGTGCTGTCCATCGCCCCGCTGCTGGCTCGCACCATCCACGAGATTTTCGAGAACGGTTCTGTGACCACGCTGTTTGAGACTCACTAGATTTGGTTCTGCGACAACGCTGCTGCTAAAATCTTCTGCGTCTCGGCGAGGGAGAAATCCGTTATCGACGCGATAGCACAAGTTAAGCAGTGAATCTTGTATTTAAGCCTGCGATGACTCGTCCAAGACGTCCATCGGCAGGCTTTTGTCGTATCTACACGGTCCTTCAACAGCCCTTGCCGCACAACGATACTTTAAGGAGATTTACTTATGGCTTCTGAGCGCCCCGTAGTGAAGGCTGAAGTCCGTTCTGAGTTTGGCAAGGGCTTCGCTCGCCGTCTACGCGCTGCCGGCAAGGTCCCGGGCGTTGTCTACGGTCACGCCGTCGACGTTCTGCACTTCGCCGTTGACCGTCTGGAAATGACCGCAGTCGTTCGTAACCAAGGTGTTAACGCCGTGTTCGAGCTGGAGCTCGAGGGCGAGCAGCACCTCGTCATGGTCAAGCACATCGACCAAAACGTCCTGACCTTCGACATCGACCACATCGACCTGCTCTCCATTAAGCGTGGCGAGAAGGTTGAGGTTGAGGTTCCGCTCGCCATCGAGGGCGAGCCGGCTCCGGGCCTCATGTTCATCCAGGATGCCGACGTGCTGCTGGTCGAGTCCGACGTACTCAACATTCCGGAAGAGATCGCCGTGTCCATCGAGGGTCTCGAGGATGGCACCGTGGTCACCG
Source organism: Corynebacterium sp. HMSC069E04 (assembly GCF_001813175.1). Classification (NCBI taxonomy): domain Bacteria; kingdom Bacillati; phylum Actinomycetota; class Actinomycetes; order Mycobacteriales; family Corynebacteriaceae; genus Corynebacterium; species Corynebacterium sp. HMSC069E04. The sequence goes on from NZ_KV811652.1 coordinate 21,398, forward strand.
CTGGCGACATCACCCTGCCGGAGGGCACCACCCTCGTGGCCGAGGAAGGCACCGTCATCGTCTCCATCTCCGAGCCGGAGGTTGATGAGGACGTCGAGGCTGCCGCTGAGGCTGCCGAGGAAGGCGGCGCTGAGGCTGGCGCCGAGTCCACCGATGAGGGAGCTTCCGAGGAGAAGAAGGACGAGGAGTAAATCCTCCCCCCTCACCTATTTAGCGCACCGCGCCTGGCCCCTGCTTTCCTGGGGGCGGGCGCGGTTCGCCGTTTTAGCCCTCGCGCTGTTTAGAATGGGCAGCGTGACTTCTTCTCCCTTTCTCGTCGTTGGTCTAGGAAACCCCGGACCGAAGTACGCCGGTACCCGCCACAACATTGGCTTTGACGTGGCCGATGAACTAGCCCACGAGCTGCTGACTTCCTTTTCCGTTCATAAGAAGACAAACACGGATGTCGCCGAAGCGCGGCGTGGGGACGCCAAGGTGATCGTCGCCAAGCCGCGCAGCTTTATGAACCTGTCCGGCGGCCCCATCAAGGCCCTTGCCCAGTACTTCAACGTTCCGCATGATCACATCATCGTTGTCCACGATGAGCTGGAGCTTGACTTCGCCGCCATCAAGCGACGCCTCGGCGGCGGGGACCACGGCCACAATGGCCTGCGCTCCACCACGAAGTCTTTGGGCACTAAGGACTATCAGCGACTTTCAGTGGGCATCGGCCGACCACCTGGCCGAATGGACCCAGCCGCGTTTGTTCTCAAGCCGTGGAGCAAACAGGAAGCCCAAGAGATTCCCATCGTCTGTGCTGATGCGGTAGATGAGATTCTTCGCGCGTTAGACTAGCCGGCATGAAGCTCGCTACTCTCCGCACCAGTTTTGGCACCTGCGCTATCCGTATTGACGGCCCCAACGTGGGCACCGAACTGGATTATGAGGATGTCGGCGAATTGCTGGCCAGTCCAGACTGGCGTAAAGCCGCGCAGCTCTCCGGCGAGCCGGTGGTTTTTGACAACGCCGACCTCGCCCCCGTCCTCCCGAACCCGGGCAAGATTATCTGCGTTGGCGTCAACTACGCCAAGCATGCGCGGGAGATGGGGAGAGAACTTCCCACACAGCCCACGCTCTTCATCAAGTTCCCGGAGGCTCTGACCGGCCCCTTCGACGATGTCTATATTCCGGACTATGCCACGAAGAAACTGGACTACGAAGGAGAGCTCGCCGTAGTCATGGGCCGCCGCGCGCACCGGGTGAGCGTGAAAGATGCGCTGGATTACGTGGCTGGCTATGCCATTATGAACGACTACACTCTGCGGGATTATCAGCGCGCAACTACGCAGTTCCACGCCGGCAAATCCTTCTACCGCACCGCTGGATTTGGACCATGGTTGACCACGGCTGATGAATGGGCCCCGGGCAAAGCCGCACGGCTTAGGACGAGCGTCGACGGCGACGTGCGCCAAGATGACAACACTGATGATCTCATCTTCTCCGTGGCCGAGCTCATCGCCTTCTGTTCCTCCCTCTACCCTCTTAATCCGGGCGATGTCATTGCCACCGGAACCCCGGAAGGCGTGGGCTTCGCGCGCGGTGAACAGGCGCTGCTGGGCGACGGCTCCCGCACCCGCATCAGCATCGAAGGTCTTGGGGAAATCGAAAACATCACGCGCTTCGGTGAGCCACCCGCTGCTGGTGGCTGCGGCGACGACTGCTCTTGTCACGGCCGTTAACATTCAGGCCACATACAGGATCTTCAGCGAACACGGCCTGATTTCGATACGGTGGAGCCCACATTTCCCCCGATTAACTGAGAAGGATGAGCCTTAGTGACTCTTCGTTCCCGCTTTACCGCCGCCGGCATCGCGCTCTTCGTGAGCACCGCGCTGGTTGCGTGCTCTTCAGATAAAGAGGCCGATCCCGCCCCGACGCCGACTCCCGCGCCTGTGGAAACCGTGACGGAAACAGCCGCAGCGACAGACACGGATGCGGACGACGATGACCGTGATGACGATCGCGACGATGCCGATGCTCAGCAGCCTGCGGACACGGCTGGCGCTGGGGCCACTGGAAACATAGAAAACTCCGGGATGCTCAGCGGCGACGAAGCATTCGAGAAAGCCTTAGCCCACGCCGGCGTTGATGCCCAAGCCGTCACCGAAAAGGAAGTCGACTACGACGATGGCGGCGACGGCAAGGGCCCGCACTGGGAGATTGAATTCAAGGCCAACGGCCAGGAACACGAGCTGGATGTCGACGCCGCCAGCGGAGCGGTAACGCAACACGAGGTTGACTGATCACAAGCTCCATCAGACCCACATTTCTAACCCCCGCGGTTAGTCATTTTCCCAGCTAAGGGGTAAATTTAAAGGTATGAGTTCACAGTCTAAGAAGTCTGCCACCAAGCCGCCGAAGCTTGACAAGCAAGCCTATGAGGACGAGCTTAAGCGCCTCCAAGCCGAGCTCGTCGAGATGCAGCAGTGGGTCGTTGAGACCGGTGCCCGCGTGGTCATCATCATGGAAGGCCGCGACGCCGCCGGCAAGGGTTCGGCCATCAAGCGTATTACGCAATACTTGAACCCGCGTACGTGCCGCATCGAAGCGCTGCCCAAGCCCACCGACCGCGAGGCGGGCCAGTGGTACTTCCAGCGCTACGTTGAGAAGCTGCCCACCGCTGGTGAGATCGTCATCTTCGACCGTTCCTGGTACAACCGCGCCGGCGTGGAACGCGTCATGGGCTTTTGCTCCCAGCAGGAGTACGTGCGCTTCCTCCACCAGGCCCCGCAGCTAGAGCACATGCTCATCGAAGATGGCATCATTCTGCTTAAGTACTGGTTCTCCGTCTCTGACGAGGAGCAGCTCGCGCGCTTTAAATCCCGCCGCAACGATCCGCTGCGCCGCTGGAAGCTCTCCCCCATGGACCTGCAGTCCATCACTCGCTGGGAAGACTACTCGCGTGCCAAGGACGAAATGTTCGTCCACACGGACACCCCCTCCGCCCCCTGGTACACGGTCGAATCCGAGGATAAGAAGCGCTCACGCATCAACGTGATCAACCACATCCTCAAGATGGTTCCCTACCAGCACGTGGAGCAAGACGTACCGGAAATTCCGAGCCGCCCCGATCTCGAGGCCGAATACGTCCGCCCGCCGCGCAACGACTTTGCCTACGTCCCGGATGTCGCAGCCGACTTGGAGCGTGCCAAGGTCAATGGCAACGGCAAGAAGCAGGGCAAGAAAAAGAAGGCCAAGAAGGACAAAAAGAAGAAGTAGTCCTCCCCTCAAGCTTCAGGCTTGAATCCCCCACTGGGTGCGCCACTGGCCCACTCACATACTGCCCGAGCTGACGAAAGATGGCCGGATTTTTCAATCTGCGCCGCTACTTTTGGCAGAACGGGCAGGTCCGTATCTAAGAAGGGGATGAGCCGGAAGCCGAGCAGAACCCAAAAACAGCGAAACACCGCCCACGCCATGCAGCGCGGGCGGTGTTTGCGTTTTAGTGCTTAGAGCTCAGAGACGTCAACGCGCTTCGGGTAGACCACCGGGCGGGCACCGGCCATGTCCTCGACGATGCGGATGACCTGGTTGGAGTAGCCGAACTCATTGTCGTACCACACGTAGAGCACAAGGTGCTTGCCGGAGGAGATGGTGGCGAGACCATCGACCACACCGGCGTGGGTAGAGCCCACGAAGTCAGAGGACACAACTTCCGGAGAAGCGATGTAGGAGATCTGCTGGCGCAAGTCAGAGTGCAGGGACACGTTGCGCAGGAAGTCATTGACCTCGTCGCGGTCAGCTTCCTTCTCCAGCTCGAGGTTGAGCACAGCCATGGACACATCCGGGGTGGGAACGCGGATAGCGTTACCGGTGAGCTTGCCCTCGAACTCCGGCAGAGCCTTGGACACGGCCTTGGCTGCACCGGTTTCTGTGAGCACCATGTTCAGGCCAGCTGCGCGACCGCGGCGGTCACCCTTGTGGAAGTTATCGATGAGGTTCTGGTCGTTGGTGAAGGAGTGTGCGGTCTCCACATGGCCATGAACCACGCCGTAGCGGTCGTTGATGACCTTGAGCACTGGGGTGATGCCGTTGGTGGTGCAGGATGCGGCGGAGAGGATCTGGTCGGAGTCCTCGATGTCGCCGTGGTTGATGCCGTAGACAATGTTCTTCAGATCGCCCTTGCCCGGAGCGGTGAGCAGCACGCGAGCCACACCCTTGGACTGCAGGTGCTGGGACAGTCCCTCACGGTCGCGCCACACACCGGTGTTGTCGACGACGATGGCGTTGTCGATGCCGTACTTGGTGTAGTCAATGTCCGCCGGGTCATTGGCATAAATCATCTGAATCTTGGTGCCGTTGGCCCAGATGACCTCGTTCTCCTCGTCAACAGCGATGGTGCCGTTGAAGGCACCGTGGACGGAGTCACGGCGCAGGAGGGAGGCGCGCTTGAAGATGTCAATGTCGCCCTTCTTGCGCACGACGATAGCGCGCAGGCGCACGCCGCCGTAGGCAGCCTCGCGGGCGATGAGGATGCGAGCCAGCAGGCGGCCGATGCGACCGAAGCCGTAGAGAACGACGTCGGTGGATTCCTTATCCACACCGGCACCGACGAGATCGACGAGGGTCTCCTCGAGGTAGTTGCGCAGGTTATCGGAGCCGGATTCCTCGAAGCCAGTGGCCAGGCGGCCCAGGTCAATGGAAGCGGTGCCCAGGTTCATCGAGCACAGTTCCTTGAGAATAGGCAGGGTCTCTGCGGTGGAAAGCTCGCGCTCAGCGATGCGGCGGGCGTAGCGGTGCGCCTTGATGATGTCGATGTCGGTCACGCCGATGAGCAGACGGCCGTAGATAGAGGTGACAACGTTATTGTTGCGGTGCAGCTGGTGGATGAGCGGGATCATCTCTTGGGCCAGCTCCAGGCGCTCGTTCCAATCCTCGTGCCCAATGTGCGCGTTCGAAGTCACGTGCTTTGTATCCTTTACTCGTCAAAAAGGGTGTAAAACTCTGTCCATCCGTAAATATTAACCCTTATTCATGCCCGTTTGGGTGTAGTTGAGCGAGGATCTCCGCCACACTACCCCCGCGAAGTTTCATTACATCGACGCCGACGAGGCAATAGTCCACGTCTGCGTCGAGCTGGGCACGGCGAGGTTTCAGTAGCGCGTTGAGATAGGGGTAGACCAAAGGCAGGTTCGGGTGTGCCCGTGTGTAGGCGGTCTCCAGCCCGCGGGCATAGCGTCCGGAGAACGCGCGGGTGGAAACCGTTTGGCCACCGCGGCGCAGAAGTCCCCGGTTGTGCTCACTCGTCCCGGCCTCCTCGGAGAGCAGGAAGGCGGAACCGCAGCTGACTGCTTTTATCCCCGGCCAAGCCAGGGCCGTGGCGACATCTTCCGCCGTGCGCAGCCCACCCGCAACAATGAGTGGAAGGTCCGTGACCTGGTGGACCGCCGCGACAAGTTCCTCAAGCGGGCGCTGATCGGGCTCTGCACCGGGGTCCCACACGCCGCGGTGCCCGCCTGCTTCAGGGCCCTGCACGCACACAACATCGACGCCGCGGGCGGCCGCGGCTTGCGCTTCCTCGGGGGTGGTGACCGTAGTCCACGCCTCTGCCCCAGCGGCGTGGATCCGCGCGACCTCGTCCTCGCTAAAGACGCCGAACATCGACCAGACCACCGCTGCCCCACCCTCCAGCGCAGCGTTGAGCTTGTCCTGCCAGCCGAAGTCTAGGGGGACGTCGCCAAGCACAGCGCCTTCCTCGGCGGCGAGAGACCGGGCAGCCGCGAGTTCCGTTTCGGTCAGCTCACGCTGCGGGTGAAAGATATTGACCCCGAAGCGCGTGCCAGCACACGCAGCGATGGCCTCCCGCGCGGCGTCGACGGAGCAGGTGCCCAGTCCCAGCGCGCTGAAGGAACCGGCGGCGTCGGCGGCGGCCACCAGTTCAGGCGTGGTGGGCCCGCCCGCCATCGGGGCAGGTAGGACGGGGCAAGTGATAGTCTCGAGAAGTTGACTCATGGTCCCCAGCCTAAAGAAAAACCATCAAGGGAGTTGTAGTGTCTGCCATCCGTGACTTTTTCACCCGCCTCTTTGGCCGCGCCGACGAAGCAGCGAATAAGAAGGCAAAAAGGGCCGCCACCCCCGGAATAAACCCAGCGGATTTAAGCGCCGAGTGGCTCATCGTGGGCTTGGGCAACCCCGGCGCGAAATACGCCGCGACCCGCCACAATGTGGGGTACATGGCGGTGGATGATCTCCTCGCCGAATCTGGCGACATGCTTGAGCCTGTCACGGGGCACCAACTCAGCGCAGCTCAGCTTGAGCTCGGTGACACGAAGGTCGTGGTGCTGCGCTCGCACACCTACATGAACCTCTCTGGCGATCCCATCGCCCCGCTGGCCACGCAGCTGGGGGTTGCGGCCGAGAACATCATTGTTGTCCATGATGAGCTCGACCTGCCCGCCGGCAAGGTACGCATTAAGAAAGGCGGCAACGAAAACGGCCACAACGGCCTGAAGTCGCTGAGCGAGCGCTTGGGCACGCGCGATTACCTGCGCGTGCGCATTGGTATCGGCCGTCCACCCAAGGGCGGTTCCATCCCGGACTGGGTGCTTGCGCCTGTCGACGCCAGCGCCGACCTCGATTCCACCATCGCCACCGCCGCCAAGGCCGCACGCCTCATCGTGACTGAGGGTCTCAACAAGGCCCAGCAGGACATCCATTCCCGGACGAAATAAACCCCGGCGCAACCACGCTCAACGTCCTACACTGTCCAAGTATGAGCCGCACGAGCCCCAGCTTGCCATCGAACACCGACCCCCGAACCATCGTCATCACCGGCGCCTCTGATGGCGTGGGCGCGGCCGCCGCCCGCATCCTCCACCAGCGTCGCCCGCAGGATTCCCTGGTCTTGGTGGGCCGCAACCCCGAGAAGACGCAGGCTGTGGCCGAGGACATTGACGCCGACTTTCACGTGGCCGATTATGAGTCGCTGGGCCAGGTGCGCCGCCTCGCGGAGGAGCTGGGTCAGTACCCGCGTATCGATGCCTTGGGCAACAACGCCGGCAGGATGTTCGACGGTCCCTTCGCCACTGCGGATGGCTTCGAACGCACCTGGCAGACCAACGTCGTGGCCCCTTTCCTACTGACCTCGCTGCTGCGCGATACTCTGCGGGCCAGCGATGCCACCGTGGTACAGACCGCCTCCTTGGCCAACATGCTGTATTCCTCTTTCGACCCCGGTGACCCGAATACCTTTGAAAAGTTCAGCGCTGAGCGCGCCTACGGCAACGCGAAGCTGGGCGATATTCTGCTGACCCGTTACCTCGACTCCCACGGGCTTACCTCCGTGGCCTTTCACCCGGGCATTTTGAATACTGGCTTCGGACATAACTCAACAAGTAGGACGAGCAAGCTCTATTCGACCGCTGCGGCTCAGTACGTCTTGGGCAAAGCGGACAAGGGTGGGGAGAACTTGGCCTACTTCCTCAGCGGCACCCCGGGCATCCATTTCAAATCCGGTGAGTATTACAACCAGAAGCGCAAGCCGGGGTTGCAGCGACCAATTGCGAAGAAGCTCTCCGTGGCTCGGCGCATCTTCGATGATCTGGGCCGCCAGCTCAATGTGGAGTGGTAGCAGGCAGCGGCTAAACTAGCCCGCATGAGTATTGCCTCCGAAGCTTCCCGCCGCCGCACATTCGCCGTTATCGCCCACCCGGATGCTGGTAAGTCCACGCTGACGGAGGCGCTGGCGCTGCACGCGCACGTCATCAACGAAGCCGGCGCGGTGCACGGCAAGGGCAACCGCAAGTCCACGGTCTCTGACTGGATGGAGATGGAAAAGGAGCGCGGCATTTCCGTCGCGTCCTCAGCCCTACAGTTTGAATACGCGCCCGAGGGCCACGAGGGCGAGCCCTACATGATCAACCTGGTGGACACCCCGGGCCACGCGGACTTCTCGGAGGATACCTACCGCGTGCTCACGGCGGTGGATGCTGCCGTCATGCTTATCGACGCCGCCAAAGGCCTCGAGCCCCAGACCCTCAAGCTCTTCCGCGTGTGCAAGGCCCGCGGTTTGCCCATCATTACGGTGATCAACAAGTGGGACCGCGTGGGACGGGAACCGCTGGAGCTTGTCGACGAAATCGTCAACGAAATCCAGCTGCAGCCCACCCCGCTGTACTGGCCAGTGGGTATCGCCGGCGATTTCCGCGGCCTGGCCCACGTCACACCTGATGGCGAGGTGGATGAGTACATCCACTTCCTGCGCACCGCCGGTGGTTCCACCATTGCTCCGGAGGAGCACTTTTCTCCTGCGGCGGCAGGAGAAAAGGAAGAGGATGTCTGGGAGACAGCCGTGGAGGAGGCCGAGCTGCTGGCTGCCGACGGCGCCCTGCATGACCAGGAGCTCTTCGAACAGTGCGTGACCTCCCCGCTCATCTTCGCTTCCGCGATGCTGAACTTCGGTGTGCACCAGATTTTGGATACGCTGTGCGCCATTGCGCCGGCTCCGCGCTCCCGCGATTCAGATCCGCAGGCCATCGAGGCCGCCACCTCCGCCATCGACGAGGTCCGTGAGGTCAGCGATGAGTTCTCGGGCGTCATCTTCAAGGTGCAGGCAGGCATGGACCGCAAGCACCGCGATAACTTGGCTTTCATGCGCGTGGTCTCTGGTGAGTTTGAGCGCGGCATGCAGGTCAACCACGCCCAGTCCGGGCGCAGCTTCTCCACCAAGTACGCGCTCACAGTCTTTGGCCGCACGCGTGACACCGTGGACACGGCCTACCCGGGTGACATCGTCGGTTTGGTCAACGCCGGTTCCTTGGCACCAGGTGACACGATTTATACCGGCAAGAAGGTGCAGTTCAAGCCCATGCCGCAGTTCGCTCCGGAATCCTTCCGCATCCTGCGCGCGAAGTCCTTGGGCGACTACAAGGCCTTCCGCAAGGGTTTGGACCAGCTGGCCGCAGAAGGCGTGGTCCAGATTCTGCGCAACGATACGCGCGGCGACGCCGCCCCAGTCATGGCCGCGGTGGGCCCCATGCAGTTCGAGGTCATGCAGGCCCGGATGGAGGTCGAATACAACGTGGAGACGATCACCGAGCCCATCCCCTACTCGGTGGCGCGCCGCACCGATGCCGAGTCCGCACCCGAGCTGGGTCGCCAGCGCGGCGTCGAGATCTTCACCCGCAGCGACGGCGAGCTCATTGCTCTCTTTGGCGATAAGTGGAAGCTAGCCTTCATTGAGAAGGAGCACCCGGAACTGACCATCGAAACACTCGTGGCGGATTAACTTTCAACCACCCTTGTTGCCTGACCTACCCAACGGTACGATGAACACAAATTTCGTACACCGTTAGGTAGGTCACAATGAGTTCTCCCCTCGCCGGCACGTCAGTCCTTTTCCTCGGTGGCATCGGCCCCGGTCCCTTCGCCGCGATGATGCTTGCTGACATGGGCGCTAGTGTTACCCGCGTGGTCCGCCCGGGAAATCCTCCCGCCGTGGTCCCACATAACATCCTCCACCGCGGGCAAGAAGTTCTAGAGGCAGACCTCAAGGATCCAGCAGACGTCGACAAGCTGCGTGAGCGCCTGGCCACGACGGATATCCTCATCGAAGGTTTCCGTCCCGGGGTGGCCGAACGCCTCGGCCTCGGCCCAGAGGAAGTGCACGCGATCAACCCAGCGCTGGTTTATGGGTGCATCACTGGCTGGGGTCAATCTGGCCCGCTTGCCCACACCGCCGGCCACGACATCAACTACATCGCAGTCTCCGGTGCGCTACACCCCATCGCGGGCAACGATGGTGCTCCCGTTCCGCCAGTTAACTTCCTTGGGGATTTCGGCGGCGGCGCGATGTACCTAGTAACTGGTCTTCTGGCGGGCGTGCTGCAGGCAAAGAATACCGGCCGGGGCTGCGTTGTGGATGCCGCAATTGTTGACGGCGCGGCCAACCTCACCGCTATGCTGCATGCCTTCCGCGCCGACGGCCAGTGGCAGGAACGCGGCACCAACCTCCTCGACGGCGGTGCCCCGTTTTATAGCGTGTACCGCACGGCCGATAATCAGTGGATGGCCGCCGGCGCCATCGAGCCGCAGTTTTATGCGCTCATGGTGAAAGGCCTAGGCCTTGAAGAGGAACTAGGCCGCTACGAGCAGAGCGACCGCGACGCGTGGCCAGCCATGAAGGAGATCATCGCGCGGCGCTTTGCGGAAAAGACCCAAGCGGAATGGATCGACATCTTCCGCGGCAGCGATGCCTGCGTCACCGAGGTCGTCTCCCCCGAGCATGTTCTGCAACACCCACACCTTGCCGCGCGCGACACCTATGTGGACGCCGAGGGCTACACGGAGCCGGCCGCGGCACCACGTTTTCTCTAGCTAAGGCCCGGGATGAACGCGTTGATGCCGAGCATCAACGCCAGCGTTGTCAGAGGGATCACGATGGTCACTACGGCAACGTCCTTGTAGGACAGGCGGTGCGTCATACCGCAGACAATCAGCATGGTGAGTACCGCGCCGTTATGCGGCATGGAGTCAAAGGACACCGATGCCATCGCGGTCACGCGGTGCATCAGCTCGAGGCTAATGCCCTGCTCCGTGGCCAGCTGGGCAAGCTGATCGCCCAAGGTTTGCATCATGATGGAAAGACCACCCGAGGAAGAACCAGTGATGCCGGAGATAACGGCGGTGGACACCGTGGAGACCACCAAGGCGTTATCCGAGATTCCCATCATGTTGCTTTTGACCACGCTAAAGACTGCTAGGGCGGCAATCACCGCGCCATAGCCCACCTCCGAGGCCGTGGTCAGGCACGGCAGGATAGCGTTCTTAGCGCCATCGGAGAATTCCTTGACGGACTCGGCAGCCCGCTTGGGGAACATCGCCACGATAACGAAGACCGCGCAGGCTAAAGCGACCGTCGGTGACCAAATACCTAACAGCGCATCGAGGTTGGTCTCGCCGTATTTCTCTTCCCCCAGGTAGGACGTATCCAGAACCTTGGACACCCCGTAGACCATGGCGAAGTTGACCGCGATGACGACGGCGATGGGAGCCAGACCCAATAGTCCCTGCACTTGGACGGAAGGCTCGGTTTCAGTACGCGCGTGAGTAGACACGCGGCCGCCGGAATTGGTGTCGAAGGATTCACCGCCGATCTCTACGCTGGCTTCTTCCCCGTTATCACCGATTCCCTCAGGAGTTTCAATGATTCTCCCGTCAGCATCGAGCGGCTCGAAGGTTTCCCCACCCGCGCGTAGGGTGCGCACACGGTACTCCAGCCACGCGGTTCCCGCTGCCAGCATGATGGCGGAAGAGATGAGACCGAAGAGCGGTGCCGCGTAGACGTTGGTGCCAAAGTAACTGGTGGGGATTGCGTTATGGATCTGTGGTGAGCCAGGAAGACCGGCCAGCGCAAAGGTGATGGTTCCCAGCGCAATCGCTCCGGGCATGAGGCGCTTGGGAATCCCAGACTCCTTGAACAGTGCGGTCGCGATGGGCACGATGGTAAAGGCCACGACCCACGCGGATACACCGCCATAGGTCAGCAAAGCGGTGGCGACGACCGTCGAAAACATCGCGCGCTTTGGCCCGAATAACGCGGTAATGCCGCGCGCCAAGTACCGGGCGAGCCCCGTGGAGGTCATGAGGAAGCCGAAAATCGCGCCGAAGAGGAAAAGCGGGAAATACTTGGTGACGAAGTTTCCGGCCGCCGGCATAAAGATTTGGGTATAGGTGGCCAGGATTGGCTCCCCTGAGAAAATCACCGCGATCAGCGCCGCGAAGGGAGCGACGACCACCACGGAGTGCCCGCGATAGGCCATTACGACGAGGAAAATCAGGGAGAGAATCACCCCGATGAATGAGATAACCATCGTTTCTACCTCACAGTCTTGGTCATCTAAGGCAAGAGGGCGAATCGCCCTTCCTGCGCGTGCGGCGCCGGTACCATGTCCTCTATGGAGGAAAAAGCAGCTTCGACGCGGGAGAGAATTCTCGAATGTTCACGCGAGCTTTTCAGTGAGCGGTCCTTCTCGCAGGTGTCGATGAAGGACATCGCAGAAAAGGCCGATGTATCTGTCGCGCTGATTGTGAAGCACTTCCACAACAAGGAGGGGCTCTTTGAGGCCACGGTGGATTTCACCGCCTCCTCGGCAGCACTCTTTGCCGGTTCTTTCAGCGAACTGGGGCATACCGCGGTGGTGGAAACCCTTACAGCACCGCATAACGCCCCTTATTCCATGGCCCGGACGATTTCAATCGCTAGCGGCGATTATCAGACTCTTGGAGCCATTGGCAAGCGGATTAAGTCAGATTTGTTGGATGTCCTGGCCTCCCGGATCCGCGCGGAATCCGGGAACCACTCCCCTTCGCCGGAGCTGAGAGCCCAATCTGCGCTTGCGCTGCTCATGGGCTTGTCTTTCATGCGGCGCTTTGGCGATACCGAGTTCGCAGCTTTTTCTAGCGAGGAACTCATCGAGTACTATGCTCCGCTGCTCCAGGACATCTTGGACGGAGAGCAAGCGCCCTAGCGCTCTAAGCAAGCTAGAGCGCTAGGAGGCCTTAGGAGCGCTTAGGAGCGCTTAGTCTGTTCCTTTGGAACGAACTTCGGAAATGATGGCGGAGAAGTCGAGGCCGCCGTGGCCTTCGTCCACAAAGGAGGAGTACTGCTCCTCCGCAATCCGGCCCAGGACAGTGTCGGTCTTGGTGTCTTCCGCCGCGGCCATGGCCAGTTTGAGGTCCTTGAGCATGAGTGCGGCGGCGAAACCGGGCTTGAAATCGTTGTTCGCCGGTGAGCTCGGCACGATATCCGGAACCGGGGCGTTGACGGACAGCGACCACGAGTTGCCGGTGGCGTTGGAGACGACGTCGTAGAAGGCTTGGTGATCCAACCCCAAGCGCTCGCCGAGGACCAAGGCTTCAGCTAGGACAATTTGTTGGACCGCGAGGATCATGTTGTTGCATGCCTTGACCGCTTGGCCGTTGCCGATGTCACCGCAGTGGGTAACAGACTTGCCCATGATGTCGAGCAGCGGTTTGACCTTCGCAAAGTCTTCGGCTGTGCCGCCGACCATGAAGGCGAGCGTTCCCGCTGCCGCCCCGGCGATACCGCCGGAGACTGGTGCATCAAGAAAGGCGGAGCCAGCCTTGCCCACCGTCTCCGAAAGCTCACGTGCCTCCGCGACCGCGATGGTGGAGACATCAACGTAGGTCTTTGCATCCTCGTTGGCTGCGAGGACCGACTCGATGACCTGCTTGACCAGCCCACCATTAGGCAAACTGGTAAAGACTACCTCGGCGCCCTGCGCGGCTTCCTCCGCGGTCTCGATGATGGTGACGCCCTGCTCGGCGGCGCGCTCCCGAGCCTCTTCCACGACGTCGAATCCGCGGACCTCATGCCCGGCCTCCGCCAAGTTGACGGCCATAGGGCCGCCCATGTTGCCCAATCCGATAAACGCGATAGTCGTCATTGTGTTCTCTCCTTACATGACCGGCATGGTGAACTGAGGACCTGCGGACTCATCATTAGGCCAGCGCGAGGTGATGGTCTTAGTCTTGGTGTAGAAGCGGAAGGAATCCGGTCCGTGCTGGTTGAGGTCGCCGAAACCGGAGGCCTTCCAGCCACCAAAGGTGTGGTAGGCAATCGGCACCGGAATCGGAACGTTGACGCCCACCATGCCGACCTGGACGTTCTTGCAGAAGTCGCGGGCCGCGCCGCCGTTCTGGGTAAAGATGGCGACACCGTTGCCGTAGACGTGGTCGTTGGGGTAAGACACGGCCTCTTCCAGGGTTTCGGCGCGGACCATGACCAGCACCGGGCCGAAGATTTCCTCGCTGTAGACGGACATGTCGGCGGTAACGTTGTCGAAGAAGCTCGGGCCGGAGTAGAAGCCGTCCGCGAGGGAATCCTCGTTATAGGTCTTGTCAGACATGTCCAACTCGCGGCCGTCGGCAAGCAACGTGGCTCCTGCCTCCACGCCCTCGGCGATGAGCCGGTGTACGCGATCGCGTGCCTCTGCCGTGACCAAGGGGCCATAGTCGGCCTCAGGATCGAGGCAGTGGCCTACCTTAAGTTCTGGAATCTTGGCCAGGATGGCATCGCGCAAACGGTCTGCCGTGTCCTGTCCCACGGGGACTACCACGGACAGGGCCATGCAGCGCTCACCCGCGGAGCCGAAGGCAGCGCCCACGATGGCGTCGGCGGTGGTGTCAATGTCGGCGTCGGGAAGCACGATGGCGTGGTTCTTCGCACCGCCGAAGCACTGAGCGCGCTTGCCTGTGGCCGCGCAGCGCTCGTAGATGTACTGCGCAATCGGCGTGGAGCCGACAAAGCCCACGGCCTTGATGGTGTCGGAGTCGAGGATGGCATCGACTGCCTCCTTGCCTCCGTGCACCACGTTGAGAACACCGGCCGGGCCGCCTGCCTCAATGAAAAGCTCCGCTAGGCGTACCGGTACGGAGGGGTCGCGCTCAGAAGGCTTGAGTACGAAGGCGTTGCCCGCTGCCAGTGCCGGGCCGGCCTTCCACAGCGGAATCATGGCCGGGAAATTGAACGGGGTAATACCGGCGACCACACCGAGTGGCTGGCGCATCGAGTAGGTATCGATACCGGTGCCAACCTCCGAAGAATACTCACCCTTGAGCTGGTGCGGGGCGCCAAGCGCGAACTCCAGCACGTCGACGCCGCGCAGCACGTCTCCCTTAGCATCCGGGAAAGTCTTACCGTGCTCCAAGGAGAGCTGCGTGGCCAGTTCATCCATGTTCTCGTGGATGAGACGGATCCATTCCATGATGATGCGGATACGCTTCTGTGGGTTTAGTGCTGCCCAGCCTGGCTGAGCCTTCGCGGATTCCGCGATGACGCTGTCCACATCGGCCTTGTTCGCCAGAGCGACGGCGGCCTGCTCCTTGCCGGTCGAAGGGTTCAGGACGGGCTGGGTGTTGCCCGACGTCCCCTCGAACGTTTCTCCATTGACATAGTGATACACAGTGCGCATGTCGCGTCTCCTTCCTGGAACCTCCGGCTCCTTCTATGGCTTGGGTCACACACTAACCGCAGTCCACAGCCACACGCCATGGATAATGAGACATAAAACACTATTCACCCCCTAGAGTGAGTTGACATACACGCTTTGTCCTGCACTTTCCCCATACGCCTCCCCTCGAAGTAGTGGGGTGAATGCCATTCACCTGGCCTGTGCCCGAGAAAGCGCGGGCTAAGGTGATGACATGGACCACACGGAGCAGCCTGCGACCACCACCCCCGACGGGCCCGGACTAACGAGCTGGGAAGCCGATGTCATCCTCAACGATGGCGATATCGCTACCCTGCGTCCCATCACGCCGGGCGACCGCGATGCCATTCGCGCTTTCTATGATCGCGTCTCGGATCAGTCGAAGTATCTGCGCTTCTTCGGCACGCACCCCACGCTGACCGACGATGACCTAGACCGCTGGCTCCACACAGACGGCTATGACAAGGTCACGCTCGTCATGGTGGAGCGCGGCAGTATCGTGGCGGTGGCCGGATACTCCATTGTCGAACAGTTCTTGCCGGCGCGCGTGGGCGATGTCTCCTTCCTAGTCCAGGATTCCCACCATGGCAAAGGCGTAGCCAACATCCTTCTTGAACACCTGGCGGAGATCGGACGCGAAGGAAAAGTGGAGCGCTTTTTCGCAGAGATGCTCACCCAAAACCGCAGGATGGTGCAGGTCTTCGTGCGTGCAGGCTACTCCGCGAAGCCGGAGCTTGAGGATGGATTCATTCGAGTGGATTTCCACATCGCTCCGAATGAGAATTCCCGCGATGTTATGGAACGCCGCGAGCTGCGCGCCGAAGCCAACTCAATTCACCGTTTGCTCACCCCAAGCTCCGTGGCGGTGGTTGGCACGCTCTCCAGCCAGCAACTGGGCAGCGCCGGCTTCACTGGTTCACTGCATCACCTGCACAGCGTCGATGAACTCCATGACCTTGCTGAACCGGTAGACCTCGTTGTCATCGAATTTCAAGGGCGTGGCGGCGCCAACGTCATGGAGGCGGCTGCCGCCGCAGGCGCTAAAGGGGTCATCGTCATCTCTCGCAGCCAGAACCCTAACCTTTCGCGCGAGGAGGCCCGCGACATCGTACTCGCGGCTAGGGACTACGGTCTGCGCGCCCTCGGCCCCGCTGCATTGGGCCTCATCAACACCGATGACTCGGTTCGCCTCAACGCAAGCCCCGCGCCCATGCCACGGGCCGGCCAAGTAGGACTCTTTACCCAATCGGCTGGCGTGGCGACACTGGCTCTATCCCATGCGCTGCAACTTGGCTGCGGTTTAAGTAACTTCATCGCCGCTGGTTCCTTCGCCGATGTCACCGGCAATGACGTTATGCAGTTCTGGAGCCAAGATGAAAACACACGCATCTGTCTGTTGTCCCTCGACTCGATAGGTAACCCACGTAAGTTCTTCCGCGTTCTGCGCCGCCTAGCGCTGGACAAGCACGTCGTGGTGTTTCTGCCTTCGCGCGCGCTGAAATCCGCCCGGCACTACGCAGTCGATGGATTGTCTGCGGCCAGTCCGGCCGCACTGGATGAGATCATCCGCTACACCGGAGCCATGGTGGTCACCCGCCGCGATGCCATGCTTGACATCGCCCAGCTCCTCGCGCGCCAACTCGTGCCGCAGGGCCGTCGAATTGCCGTGATGTCGAATTCCTCTGGACTCACCGCGCAGATGGAGCAAGCAGCCTGGCGCTTCGGGCTACGCCCGCGCGCTACCACCGTCGTCGACGATCCCGCTCCCGCCATCACTGAGGAGGCACGGCGGGCTTTGGCGGACCCGAATATTGACGCAGTGCTGTGTGCCGTCGTAGAAGTCGGCGAGTTTATCCTCAAGGATGCTTATTCAAGTTTGTCGCAGCTGGCATCCACGACGACGGATACCCCGCTTATCGCCAGCTTTGTTGGCTTCGACGTCCCCGATTTCCGCACCGCTCCGGGCCCAGAGAAACCCGGCCAGCTGCCGGTGTTTGACACCTATGCCGACGCCATCGAAGCATTAGCGACCATCATCGATAACGAACGCCGACGCGCCCTCGCCCGCCCCAACCCTGCCGATGAATTCGCCACCAGCGAGGGTCTGGCTGAAGCACGCGGGGTCGTTGCGGAGGTGCTTCTGGATTCTCCCACCGGGAGGTGGACAACCGATGAGGAGTGTGCGCGAATTCTGAGCGCCTATGGCATCGACATTGTTCCTTGGAATCCGGTCAGCACCCTTGAGGAGGCCATTGCGGCTGGGCACGAGTATGGATGGAATGTGGTCCTCAAGTGCACCTCGCAGATAGTGCGGGGCCGCTCGGAACTTCCCACTGTCGTGCGCAACATCCATGACGAGGAGTCCATGAAGCGCGCGTGGAGCACCATCACTCAACTCACGCGTGATCTCCACTTAGGCGAGGATCCTGCCATCTTGATACCGGTGGTACAGCGCATGGTCACGGCGGGCGCCTCCCTTACTCTGCGGGCCATCGAAGATCCCGTTGTGGGCCCGATGGTTTCTGCAGGTTTCTCCGGGCTGCCCTCGGATCTGTTGGGGGACGTCGAGTGGCGCGTGCCTCCGCTACGCCGAACGGATGCCCTGGACATGCTCAGCTGCTTGAAGGCCTCTCCCCTGTTGACCGGCTATCGCGGTACCAAGGCCGCCAAGCTACATCGCGTCGAAGAGGTCATGATGCAGCTGGCACAGCTCAAAGACGACATTGCCGCACTCGTTGACATCGAGCTCTCCCCTGTCATCGCCGGGGTGACACAGACTGATGTGGTGGGGGCCCGCATGCGCATCGCCCCGCTGGGTGATGTCCGCGATCCCCTCGCGAGGTCCTTGTCATGAGTCAGTCAAAACCGCTGCTTTTCGCTTCGGAGGAAATGTACCGCTACTCGCTTGGTCCAGAGCATCCGATGGGGCCGGACCGGGTCGCCGCGGCGATGTCACTGGCTCAGCACTTCGGCGTGCTCGAGGAATTCGATATCGAGTGCCCCGACCCGCTGAATACCTCACACTTGCAGCTCGTGCATAGCCCCGACTACATCGCCGCCACCCGCGCCGAAGTGCCCTCCAAACGTTTTGGGCTGGGCACCGAGGACAACCCGATTAGCCATGGCTTGTCGACGGTCGCCGCGCGCATCGCCGGCGGTACCCTAGCGGCCGCACGGGCTGTGTGGGAAGGTCGCGCACCACGCGCAGTCAACCTATCCGGCGGGCTGCACCATGCTTTTGCCGATTCCATGTCGGGGTTCTGTATGTACAACGATGCCGCGATTGCCATCCGGTGGCTGCTGGTTCACGGTGCCCAGCGCGTGGTCTACCTGGATTTAGACGCTCACCACGGCGACGGCGTGGAGAAGATCTTTTGGGAGGATCCCAACGTGCTCACGATTTCAGTGCATGAATCGGGACTATATCTCTTCCCCGGCACGGGCTATGCGCACGAGATTGGCGGGCAGGGCGCGGAAGGTACCGCCGTCAACGTGGCCCTGCCCCGTGGGGTTACGGATGAGGAATGGCTGCAGGTGGTCCACGCCATCGTCCCTCCACTGCTCAAGAAGTTCCGCCCCGATTTCATCATTTCCCAACACGGCGCGGATCCGCACCGTTCGGATCCCCTTGCTGACCTAGAGCTCACCATCGATGCGATGGCGCGGGCGTACCGTTCGGTGGCGGTGTGGGCGCAGCAGTTTGTGGCTGGGCGGTGGGTCGCCCTTGGTGGCGGAGGATACCAAGTCGATGCCGTCGCACGCGCGTGGACGCATGTACTCGCCGCGGCCGTCAATGTGGAGCTCACTGCCTCCTCCCGGATGCCAGGCGGCTGGGAAGGCTCCCCTACTCTGGGCGATGAGGGCTCGGGCGCCACCATCGAGGACTTCGACCCCACCAAGGTCATGGCAGAGAGGCCGCACGCGGCGCTGGTGCAGACCACGCGCGCCATCTTCCCCTACTGGGGTTTGCCCGCTTATGGTTAGGCCCCGCGTGGGGCCTAAGCACTGAATACGCGGCATTCGCCTTAACGCGGCGGCATACGCAGCGCACCATCCAAGCGAATCGTCTCGCCATTGATATAGGGGTTGTCAGCAATCGACAGGGCCAGGGCAGCGAATTCCTCCGGCTTAGCAAGCCTGGCGGGGAAAGGCACAGTGGCTTCCAACTGCTCACGGAACTCCGGGGTGATCTGCTCCATCATCGGGGTGGATACCACGCCCGGGGCGACGGCATTGACGCGAATGCCCAGCGAGGCCAAATCTCGAGCCCCGGTAATCGACAGGGCGGCCACCGCACCTTTCGACGCCGCGTAGGCAGCCTGCCCGACTTGTCCTTCAAAGGCTGCGACGGAGGCAGTGTTGATGATAACGCCGCGCTGGCCGTCCCCATCGAATGGTTCTGTCTGAGCCATTGCCTCAGCGGCAGCAGTCATGACGTGGAAGGTACCTATGAGGTTGACGTTGATGGTCTTGGAAAACAGCTCCGGATCGTGTGGTCCTTTGCGTCCAAAGATGCGTGCCGAGGGGCAGATTCCCGCGCAGTTCACGGCCACGCGCATGGGCGCTTTCGTTGCTGCACCGAGGACCGCCTCCCGGACTGCGGCGGCATCGGTGACGTCGACGGCTATGTAGTTGATGTCGCTGTGCTGTTCCTCTGGGACGGACAAGTCGAGCACAGTGACCGCGGCTCCGTTTTCCGCGAGTGCTGCGGCCGTCGCCGCTCCAAGGCCGGATGCACCGCCGGTCACGACGGCTGATACTTCGTGTAGGTTCATGGTTTTCTCCTTTTGAGAAGAGCGAGGGGGTGGGTTCCCTGGTGCTGTGAATCTGTGGCGGTGAGTACGAGGACAGAGCTACTTAAACGAAGGCAGATACGCCAGTCACAGCACGGCCGACGATGAGCGAGTTGATGTCGTAGGTGCCCTCATAAGTGAAGAGAATCTCGGCATCATCCATCATCTTCGACAGGTCATACTCTGTGAGGATGCCGTTTCCACCGCCAATGTTGCGGCCCGCTGCGGCGGATTCGCGCGCTAGGCGAGTGGTGGTTGCCTTCGCCAGGGCGGCAAACGGCATTTCCAGCTTGCCCTGTTCCTGGACCTCCGCCAGCTGGGCCATCATGGCAAGCGACGCAGTAGCGTTGCCCAGGATACGGGAGAGCTGCTCCTGGACGAGCTGGAATTTAGCAATGGGCCGGCCGAACTGCTCGCGCTTAACCGCGTACTCGCGGGCCTTGTCGAAAATGCCCAGCTGCAGCCCAGCGCCCTGCCAGCCCACCCACGCACGGGAATAGCACAAGAAGTCGTTGACGTTGGCGAAGGATTCGGCACCAGGGATCAGGTTCTCATGGGGGATAAGAACGTCGTCGAAGTGCAGATCTGCATTCTGCATGATGCGCAAACCCATTTTGCGCGAGATCTTGTTACGCGTCACGCCGTCGCGGTCGAGCTCAACGATGAAGGCTTTAATCTCATTATCCGCCGTATCGCGGGCGAAGGTGATGGCGAAATCAGCAAAAGTACCGGCGCCGATCCAACGCTTCGATCCATTGATAACCCAGCCCTCGGCGGTGCGCTCCGCCGTTGTGGCTAGTCCGCCAGCGATGTCGGATCCGTGGTCCGGCTCGGTCAGCGCGAAGCACCCCACTTTGGTGAACTGGCGCAAGCCTGCCAACCAGGTGTCTTTTTGTTCCGGGGAACCAAGCTTGTCGATGAGTCCGAGAACAAGCTCATTGTGAATACCCACCAACGCCGATAGTGACACATCTGCGCGGGTAACCTCCGCGTACACCAACCCGCGGTAGAGGCGTGAGGTATCCGTGAGCTCGACTTCCCCTAAACCCATCTCCGCCATGCGAGGAAGAAGGTCGAAAGGCAGCTCTTCACGGTCCCAGTATTCCCCCACGACCGGGCGAATCTCCGTCTGCAGAAACTCGTGGATCTCTGCCAGGCGCGCTTGCTCCTCGGGAACTAGGCGGTCAGCGACTGCGAAGATATCAGCGTGAGGGTACTTAATCTTCTCCAAGTGTTTCCCACTGGGATGTTGTGGTCCAAGGATTGGGGGCATAGTTTTCTACCTTTCTAGCTGAGAGTTTGTGGTGGCCACATGGATTTTCTTAAAGCAATGCGGCGATCTGTGGGACGGGAAATCAATGGGAACTACGCATTGAGTGAGTACGATAATACACCGTTTCGTACCGCACACGGCGTGTTCTATGATCGATTGGCACACCGCCATACGTCAAGCCCCACGAGAAATGGGTGCCCGAAGGCCGGAATCAACACAGACGGAGCGACACATGACCAAACCACTCACACCGCGGCAGCGAGAGCTCTTTAACGCCCTTTTGCAGGACTTTCTAGTCGAGGGTTTCGAGTCCTTCACCATCGACGGTGCAACCAAGCGCTACCAATGCTCCAAATCCACCATTTACGCACTAGGGCCATCGAGAGATGCCATCATTCGGCGCGTCCTGGTCAGCTTCTTTAAAGAAATTGCACGCCGTACCGCCGTGAGCAAGACACCCACCTACACGCAGGCGCTTGAGAACTACTTTTCCTCCATGACCACCGCCCTAGAACCTGCCAGCCCGGAGTTTATGCGCGATCTCGCCTCCGAACCCGCTGCCCAGGAGGTTTTTAGCCTCAACACGCGCAGGGCTACCGAAACTATCCACGAGCTACTCAAGCAGGGCGTCGCAGCGGGAGAATTCACTGCGGAATACACAGATTTTGTCTCTCACCTGATCCAGCGCTCCATGACCGACATCCAGCAGGGCTTTTACTCGGATACTTTAGCTCCAGCCGAGGCCTATCACACCCTTGGACAGCTCATCCTTCACGGAATTTCATTGCGCTAGCCTGCGACTTCGGTACGCGTTACCCAAAATCTCTAGAAATTACTTCGAACTCGAAGTAAAGTAGTGTGCGACCCACGTCACATAGACGCACGGTTTGGGATACGGACCATAGACATTGCCGCGTCCTTCCCCATGAGCACAAGCTAGAGGAGAACCAATGACCACGGTGACCGAACAATTTCAAGCAGCCCGCGACCTGCTGGTTTCTTTTCAGACTGACTATGAAGAGGCCCGAAGCAACTTCAAGTGGCCGCGCTTCGAACACTTCAATTTCGCACTCGATTGGTTCGATCACCTTGCCACTGCAGAAGACTCTAAAGACCGCGAGGCACTCGTCATTTGTGAGACCGATGGCAGCAGCACCCGCCGTACCTTCGCTGAAATGTCGGCTCGCTCTGCGCAGTTGGCTAATTGGCTCGAGGGTCAAGGCGTCCAGCGCGGTGATCGCGTCATGCTCATGCTCAACAACCAAGTAGAGCTGTGGGAGTGCATGCTGGCCTGCATCAAAGCAGGCTTCGTCCTTAATCCAGCAACCGCCATGCTCGGTGCAGCGGATTTGCAGGACCGCACCGACCGCGCCAACATTTCCTGGGTTGTGGCTAACGCTGAGGATGCCGAGAAGTTCCAAGACGTCACCGGTGATTTCACCATTATTCAGGTGGGTGATGAACCAAATGCACAGTCGGCACACCCCACCCTGCGCTACTCGGATTCTTTCACCGGCCCAGAGGTCTACACGCCAAAGCAAGACACCAAGGCTGACGAAACTCTCCTGCTCTACTTCACTTCCGGAACCACATCGAAGGCGAAGCTCGTCGAACACACCCATACCTCTTATCCGGTCGGCCACCTGACCACGATGTACTGGATTGGCTTGGCGCCTGGCGATGTCCACCTCAACGTCGCTGCCCCTGGCTGGGCTAAGCATGCATGGTCGAACTTCTTCGCCCCCTGGATCGCCGGGGCCACCATCTTCCTGTACAACTATGCCCGCTTCGATGCCGCAGCCCTCATGGACAAGATGGAAGAAGAAGGAGTAACCAGCTTCTGTGCTCCACCGACCGTCTGGCGCATGCTTGTCCAAGCAGACTTGGGACGTATGAAGACCCCACCGAAGAAGCTAGTCGCTGCGGGTGAGCCACTAAACCCCGAGCTCATCAGCACCATCAGCAAGGCCTGGAACACCGATGTTCGCGATGGTTTCGGACAGACGGAAACTACCCTGCAGATTGCCAACACCCCAGAACAAAAGGTCAAGCCAGGCTCAATGGGTCGCCCACTGCCGGGGTGGGAAGTCGTGCTCAAGGATCCCGCTACGGATGAGATTGGAGATACCGGCGAAATCTGTTTGAAGATTGATCCCCGCCCGGTCGGTCTAACGGTGGGTTACTTCAACGACCCCGACAAGAACGCGGAAGTCTTTCGCGATGGTTACTACCACACGGGCGATACAGCGGAGCGCGATGAAGATGGCTACATCTTCTACATTGGTCGTGCCGATGATGTCTTCAAAGCCTCCGATTACCGCCTGTCCCCCTTCGAGCTCGAGTCCGTCGTCATCGAGCACCCAGCTGTCGCCGAAGTAGCGGTAGTTCCCTCTCCCGACCCCATCCGCCTCGCTGTGCCGAAGGCTTATGTGGCGCTGGCCAACGGTTACGAGCCGAATGCCGAAACGGCCGAAGCCATCCTCAAACACTGCCGTGATGGCTTGGCACCCTATAAGCGTATCCGCCGCCTCGAGTTCTACGAGCTACCAAAGACGGTCTCCGGCAAGATTCGCCGCGTCGATCTGCGCAAGCGCGAAACCGAGATTCACTCAGCTGATGGCGGTGAGACCACTGCGTCGACAGAGTTCGCTGATTCCGACTTTCCGTCACTGAAGGGCTAGCCCCACTAATCTTTCGACGATACAGGCCCCAGTTTTCAACTGGGGCCTTTGCTGGCCCTTCCGGTTTTAGAGTGCGTTGATT
>NZ_KV811653.1:0-732 GCF_001813175.1 Corynebacterium sp. HMSC069E04
AACGCACTCTAAAACCGGAAGGGCCGCTTTCGGTTTTTGGAAATAGAAAACCTGGATTATGCCAACAAGAAGGTGGAATCGACCATCGCGAGGGCCCGTATCGGCGGTGGGTGGAGTATAGTGCCAATTTGCCGCGCAGGGGTATCTAGTAAGACCGTGGTGACTATCCAGTAACGGGATGGTGGGTATCAAGTAAAACTTTGGAAGAGATTCTTCTGACCGCGTGACAAAAGGGCTCGAGCCATAATCAGAGGAGTCCGATCGTGACTGATCGAGAAACCGACTTTCGGAATTTTTTGGAGAGATATGGGGAGGTTAGTGGTTTAACAAAAGACATGTAGAAGTGCATTAACGACCTTCTAGCCTTTGCGAGGGAGAATCTTCACTCCCATCACGGCAGCTAATGACATCGTCTCGCCGCGACGCTCAAATGCAGAGTCCCGTGGTGGTGGCTTTCCGGATCAGCTGGTGGACCAACCAGATCTACGATTCAGAATCGGTAGTTATGTAAGTCAGGCTGGGCAGTGTGCCTAAATAAAACTCGGTTACGCTCAAAAATTATATCCTCGTGGCTTTCTACAGGTCGGTAACAAAGGTACGGATAACGTCGATTTTCCCACAGCTTGCGCCGTCAAGTCACATCGCGATGATCTGATTGAAGATAGCCACAATCACCGGCTTCAAGTAGAAGTTGACGCAACACTGAAGCGTCCTGGGTTTAGTTCCGCTTCT
>NZ_KV811654.1:0-9517 GCF_001813175.1 Corynebacterium sp. HMSC069E04
AGGGTGTCCACTAAACGAGGGTAACCTCAGAACAGTGGTGGAACGCCGAAGGTGGGTCGGAAGGGATTCTCGTGCGGGGACATAGCCTCATCTTAGAGCATTGGGAGATTTGGGAGACTTTTAAGAATGTGGAGATTTGGGAGACTTTTATGAGGACGTCGACTAGGGAGACCAATAATCTCCCTAGTCCTCTATGCGTCTCGTCCGGCGCGGATTGCGGCGACGACGTCGAAGTCTCCCTTCATATCGATAGGTGCACGACGGGAGAGTTCGGCCGCCTTTGCTTCGATGGACTTTCTGTTGGCAGTGGATGGGGATGACGCGGCGATAGTGAGGATGTTGCGCACGTAGTCTTCGAAGGAAACACCAGCGGTAGCGGCGCGGTGCTGAAGAGTTGCGATGGTTGTACTGTCTACGTCTTGGATTTCAACGGTGCAGGTAGGAGAGGAGCTCATAGTGCTATCGTACGGGAGCTTCTTGACCAGCGTCTGTGCCGCTAGAAGGCTGCAAGGCCTGCCAAGCTACCGCGCCGATGTGCAGCGAGCAGGCTGCCACAAGAGCGTACCACCAGCCAAAATACACTGAGGTGTGCCACGACATGGCGTAGCCGATGAAGAGTATGGCGAGAATCGTAATCGCCGCGGTGACGAGGTGATTTGCCGTGGAAAGGGGTTTTCGCAGAGCCTTCCATGCGGCCCAGAGCTCCGAAGCGGTGATGACGGCGAGCGCTACGGTGAGGAACATGCTTACTCCTTAAGATGCGAGCTCGTCGAATAGAGCTTGGGCGAGGTCTTCGGTGCCGGCGAGGGAATCGTTGTTGGCGAAGGCGGCGCGCTTGGTCTCTGGTTCGATGATGAGCATGGTGGAGTAACCGTAGGTGCCGCCGTTGTGCCAGTACCCAGCATTGTCCTTGCTGGGAGGCTGCCAGCCGTAGTCGGTATCGCCGTTGTCCATAAACCACTCGGCGAACTTGGCCATGTCACTCGCCGTGGAGCGGATCGCTCCCGCGGGTGCGGAACCTTCCATCTCCCAGGGCTCGGCGTGGCGGCCGGTATTGGTAAGTCCCCGTGGGGCGTCGTCAGGCACAGAGCCCGGCGTCATGAGATAGGTTTCGGTCATGCCGGCTGGCTCAAAGATGCGTTCTTTGAGCATCTGCTCATAGGGCTGCCCGGCGGCGGTCTCTACAATATGACCCAAGAGCCCGTAGCCAAGGTTGGAATAGGATTCTTCGCCGCGGTCCTTTAGCTCGGCCTTCGTGGCAGCGTCCACGATGTCCTCTACGGTCTCACCTTCATAGGGATTCGAACCGGTGATCGTTGAAGCGAAAAAGCTGAGGACGTTCGCTTTGGCGACGGCGGGTAGTCCAGAGGTGTGGTCGAGCAGCTCCCTTACGGTGACGTCAGCGACGGGCGCATCGCCGACATTGAGGACCTCGCCCACAGTGGTGTCAGTTCTCAGCTTTCCCTCTTCGACGAGCTGGTGGGCCAGTTCGCCGGTGAACATCTTGGTCACGGAGCCGATTTCGACCTCCGTGTGCTCGTCGCTGCCCAGCCCTGCAAAGGTGACCTTGCCGTCCTGGAGGGTAAAAGCGGTGATGTTGTGGAAGCCGGACTCTGAGTGCTCTTCCAACTGGGCAGCTAAGGCTTCGTCGCCAGTTTTGTCTTTTGCCAGAGCAATTCTTTGCGGCCCCGTGATGAGCAGGATGGCTGCAACGGCAATGGCAGCGATGACGGCTAGGGAAATTCTACGCATTAGTGGTCCTCGCTTGCAGTGATGATGGTCAGCAGGGGGATAACTCGGGCGGGGCGGATGGCATATTCGCCACCGGACTTTGTGGTCCAACTGGCATGGGTCAGTGCGCTCAAGTGGTGATAGGCGGTGCCTGTGGAGGAGACGATGTCCTCTTCGACGAGCTCAGCGGCTGTCGCGGGCGCGGCGAGGAGGCGGCGCAGGATTTCACCGCGGACCGGATGTGCGAGCGCGGATAGGCGCTCGAGGTTTTCTGTCCAATCCTCGTCAGTGATGAAGTTGGTGGGGCGCTGCCATTGATAGGCATAGGTGCGCTTGCCGACGTTTATGTTGCCGCCAAAGATGACGGAGCCGTCGGGAAGCTGCTCGTTGGGTGCGAGGGCGTCGACCAGCCAGTAGGCCGAGCTTTCTCCAGTGGCGGATGCGGGGTCGGCGTCAGTGGGTGTGGTGCGCCCCTCAAGCGCGGCGACGCGCGTTTCAAGTTCGGCGAGGCGTGCTTCGACTGTCGTTTTCATGTTTTCTAGAATTCCAGAACTCTAGAAAACTGGCAAGGGGGCAGGCTTAAGAAATCATCGGCCATGCGGTGGAGACATCGGAGGCATCGCGCCCGCGGCCTTCCAGATACTTCTTGAAGGATTCGCGGTCCTTGTACCACTCGACGGCCTGGTATTCCATGAGCTCGTTGGTATCCATCTGTGCTAGCTCGGGGAAGTGCTGGCGCACCTGCTTCCAGGCCACGCGGGCGGCCGCCAAAGCGTCGGCAGTCGCCTCATGCGCGTTGCTCAACTCCACGCCGTAGTGGGCGGAGACCTCTTCCAAGGTGCGCTTTCCCTTGCGCCACTTGTCCTTAACACGATCGATGACGAAAGGATCGAACACCGGACCGTTGACCGTGAAGTCCCCGGTCAGCGCGCGTAGCACGGATAGGTCGTAGGCGGCGTTGTAGACAATGAGCGTGAGCCCCTCCTCCCAGGCCTGATAGATGGAATCGACCGTTTCCTTGAGCACCTCCTCGTGCGGGCGACCCTCCGCGCGGGCCTTCTCGGTAGTGATTCCGTGGATCTTGGCGGCTTCCTCGGGGATTTCCACGCCGGGGTCAGCGAGCATTTCCCGCTTGTCCACTTCGCGCCCGTCGATACGCACCAGGGCGGAGGTGACGATACGGGCTTCTTTGGGCTTTACGGAGGTGGTCTCAAGGTCGAAGGAGAGCATGCGGGTGGCGTCGAAGTTCATGGACAACACTCTAGCGCCCGGCTCGGACATGCACTGTGGAAGTACTGCAGAATGACGGACGAACCTTTGCAGAATGACCATCCGCAGGTCACAGGCATGTCCGGCAGTCCCGCTACACTAGTGACTCGTGAGTGATGCAGTAGATATCCAACGCGAATGGTCCGAGCTTGCCCAGGAAGTGCGCAAGCACCGCGAGTTGTACTACAACGGTGACCCGTCGATTCCGGATGCGGACTTTGACGCGCTCTTCCAGCGTTTGTTAGCGCTGGAGGCAGAGCACCCGGAGCTACAGACTCCGGATTCGCCTACCCAGCAGGTAGGTGCTGCTCCGGAAGGTGCTGTAGATATCGAGCACCTGGAGCGCCTGTACAGCTTGGACAACGTCTTCAGTGCGGATGAGCTGCAGGACTGGCTGGACCGCACGCCGGCTGAGGCTTATTTGACCGAGCTGAAGATTGATGGCCTGTCCATTGACTTGGTCTACCGCGACGGCAAGCTTGCCACGGCCGCCACGCGTGGTGATGGTCGTGTGGGAGAGGACATTACTGCCAATGCGCGCGTTATCCCGGACATTCCGCACGAGCTCACTGGCACGGATGAGTATCCGGTTCCCTCCCTGGTGGAGATCCGCGGCGAGGTGTACATGCGCCCGGATGAGTTCGAGGAGATCAACGCAGCGCGACGTGAGGACGGCAAGCCCACTTTTGCCAACCCCCGCAACGCGGCGGCAGGTGGGCTGCGCATGAAGGACCCGGAGGACGTCAAGAAGCGTCGGCTCCACATGGTTTGCCACGGCATTGGCGCACGCGAGGGTTTCCAGCCCACTTCGCAGCACGATGCCTACAAGGCCCTGGAGTCTTGGGGATTCCCGGTCTCTCCTTATACCCAGCGCGTGACCACCGCCACGGAGGTTCAAGAGCGGGTGAGGTACTGGGAGGAGCACCGCCACGATGCCTACTTTGAGATGGATGGGCTCGTCATCAAGGTCGATGACCTGGCCAGCCAGCGCGCGTTGGGCGCGACCTCCCGCGCGCCTCGCTGGGCTATTGCCTACAAGTACCCGCCGGAAGAGGTCACCACCAAGCTCCTCAACATCGAGGTAGGTGTAGGGCGCACAGGGCGCGTGACGCCTTTCGCCATTATGGAACCGGTCTTCGTTTCTGGTTCGACGGTGTCCATGGCAACCTTGCACAACCAATTCGAGGTCAAGAACAAGAACGTCCTTATCGGCGATACCATCATCATCCGCAAGGCCGGAGAGATCATCCCCGAGGTCCTCGGCCCCGTTTTGGATAAACGTGATGGCAGCGAGACCGAGTGGGTCTTCCCGGAGAATTGCCCTGCCTGCGGTACGAAGCTGGCGCCACAGAAAGAAGGCGACCAAGACTGGCGCTGCCCGAATACACGCAGCTGCCCCGCGCAACTGGCAGCGCGCCTAGAGTACTTGGCCTCCCGCAAGGCGCTCGACATTGGCGAGCTGGGGGAGAAGGCGGCCGCAGATCTGATTTCCTCCGGAGTGCTCAAGGATGAGGCGGACCTCTTCGATCTTGATGAAGAAGCACTCCTCAAGTCCTCGGTTTATACTACCCAGAAGGGTGCGCTCAATGCCTCCGGTAAGAAGCTGCTGGAGAACCTCAAGACGGCCCGTCAGGCTGAATTCTGGCGAGTGCTGGTAGCGCTGTCTATCCGCCACGTTGGCCCCATCGCGGCGCGTGCGCTAGCCACCCGCTTTGGTTCCATGGAGACGCTGCGCGCGGCCTCGGTGGAGGAGCTAGCGGATACCGATGGTGTGGGCAGCATCATCGCGGAATCCTTCAAGCAGTGGTTCGAGGTGGAATGGCACGACAATATCGTGCAGAAGTGGGCCGCTGCTGGGGTCACGATGGAGGAAGAAGCCAGCGACAAGCCGGCGCAGACACTTGAAGGCATCACCGTCGTGGTGACCGGAACCTTGGAGAACTTCACCCGCGATTCCGCCAAGGAGGCCATCATCACCCGTGGTGGAAAAGCATCCGGCTCTGTATCGAAGAAAACGAATTACGTCGTAGTTGGAGAGAATGCTGGCTCGAAGGAACAGAAGGCCCGCGATCTGGGGCTGACCATCTTGGATGAGGAGGGCTTTAACCGGCTTCTTGAAACGGGCGAGGCATGAAGCTAGCCGCTTTCGACTTAGACGGCACCATCTACTTTGACGGGCATATGCCCGACGAGGTACCGGAGGCGATTGCCCGGTGGCGTGCTGCGGGCAACCTCGCCGTTGTGGCCACCGGTAAGTCGCCGCACTCGGCGCGGCGTGCTCTTGAGCCCTTTGGCGTCGAATTCGACTATTACCTGCTCTGCAACGGCACCCTCATCATGAATAGTTCCTATGAGCTGCTCTATGAAAGCCATGTGCCGCCCGGGGTAGTCCGCGCTGTGTATGAGCGGGTTCGTGATATCCCGAAGCTCGACCTGTATTGCACGCGCCTGGAAGGTCCGGACGGGCACCTCGTCCGCAACGTGGCCGGGGTGCACAACCCCATCATCAGCGAGCCTGTACCGGTCGCGCCCGAGCGCATCGAGGAAGAAGTCTTCCCTCTCGTCGCCGCCTGGACGCCGGACGATCCAAGCCTGCAGAAAGAGATCGCGCAATGGGTTACTGAGCGCTTTCCCGTCGGCACCGCGATGAACCGCAACTTCTTCGACATCACTCCACCTGGCCACGACAAGGGCTGTGCCTTGACCTGGCTGCTACGTCACTTGGGAGTCAAGCGTTCCGAGATTGAGCTGATCACCTTAGGCGACGGACATAATGACCTGCCCATGCACGCGCTTGCCGATATCTCCCTTACCTTCCCCTGGGCGCAACCCGAAATCCAAGAGGCGTGCACCGCGGTGGTGGACTCGGCCGTGAAAGGCCTAATAGACTACGGCTCATGAAGATTGCGGCTTTGGACATGGATGGCACTGTTTACGTCAACGAAGACATAACTGAGGCAGTAAAGGAAGCCATCGCCGCATGGCGGGCCGCTGGCAACCTCGCTATCTCTGCGACGGGCAAGTCCATTGCCAACGCCCGGAACACACTCGAGCCATTCGGGGTGGAGTTGGATTATCACGTGCTCTACAACGGCACCGTCATCACGGACGGCGATTTCTCCATCCTGCACGAGGAGCACTTGCCTAGTGATGTCGTCCAAGCCGTCATCGACCGTTTCACTGGGCTGCCATTAAATATCTACCTGACGGGCTTGACTGGGGCTGACCAAGTGGCGTGGGACGGCCTGGCTGGCCGTGAATCTTCGATGGTGGCGAATACGGAAGTGGTGGATCTGGGGGACGTCGCCAAGCGCAGCACCGTTCTCATGTCCCTGTGGATTCCGGGCGACGCCGAGCTACGCCGCGAAGTCGACGAGTGGGTGCGTGCGAATTGCGATGTTGAGTCCTCGTTCAACTGCGATTTCTACGACATCATGCCACCCGGACACAACAAGGGCGAGGGCTTGACACGACTGCTTGGTCACCTCGGCCACGAAGAGGCTGAACTCTACACCTTCGGCGATAGCTTCAACGATCTCTCGATGCATTCCATCGCCACCGAGTCCTTCACGTTCCCGGGAACACACATCACCGACGAGGTAGACCACGTGGTTCCTGACGTCGCCGCGGGCCTCAGCATATTGCTCGACCGCTAGGTCGAACTAGGTGAGGAAGGCGCCCAGGATGGCGCCCAAGTCACCCAGGTGCTCGACCTCGGAAGCGAGATAATCGGGCCCGCCAACGCGGCCCATCACCACGACATAGTTCGTGCCTACGAGGGGAGCGGCCGCCAGTGCGGATTCGATGAGGGTCCACGATTCCGGGATCCACGTGTCCTTCTCCGGATTGAGCACGCGGGCGGAGGTGATGTTGAGGTCGGTGGGGATCGAGCCGTCGTCGGCAGGTGCGGCGTCAGAGGCGGCAATGCGGCTGATCTTCTCATCGTTCGCAATGACGATGGCCCAATTGGAGGTCAGTGCCTTGGGAATTGCCGCGCAGACTTCCTTCATCGCGGCGGTTACGTTGCGCTGCGAGGCAACCTTCGCCAGTACATGGATCTGCCCGCGGCGGTCAACGCGGCCGCTGAACGGACGGATGGAATCAATTTCTACGCCTTCCACGGCCTGGGCTGCCGTGATGATCTCATCTGCCATGGTGGACTGGGGGAGATCGAGCACGATGTCATCCATGACCGTCCCGTCAGGGAAGTTTTCTACGATGTCGACGGAGCGAATATCGGCCTCGATGTTGCCCATCGCGTCGGCGAGGAGGCCAAGGCTGCCGGGAGTGTCAGGGAGGAGGACACGGACGAGGTACGACATATCGTTCTTTCTGGGGAAGATGACTAGGTAGGGAATTCTTGATATGAAAAGTTTATAGAACTTGATCGATGGTACCCAACGTATCGAATACTATTCAATAGCTCGTGTTGCGTTTAGGGGAGGAGCGGTGGTGGCGTGGCATCAGCCGTGCAGTACCATGGGTGCTTAGCTATCAACCGTCTCAATGAATAAAAGGATGGAGTTCGCGTGTCTGATATTTCGCGTGACGAGGTCGCGCACTTGGCAAAGCTGTCGCGATTGGCCCTGAGCGAGGAAGAACTGAAACAGTTCGCCGCGCAGATCGACGAAATCGTGGATTCCGTGTCCGCGGTTGGCAAGGTCGAGGCTGAAGGTGTGGAGCCGATGTCGCACCCGCACTCCGTTAACGCCCCCATGCGTGAGGACGTTGTCGTGCGAACCCTCACTGCTGAGCAGGCCTTGGACCAGGCCCCCGCAGCTGATGAAGATCGCTTCATGGTTCCGCAGATTCTGGGTGGAGGAGACGAATAAGAATGGCACAATTCATTGCGCCCACCGAGGGCATTACCGCGCTGACCGCCGCCGAGCTGGCTGAGAAGATTCACTCTCGCGAGCTCACCTCCCGCGAAGTTACTCAGGCCTTCCTGGACCGCATCGCGGAGACCAACGGCGAACTCAACGCCTTCCTGCATGTTGGTGCTGAGGAAGCACTGGCGGCTGCCGACGCCGTCGATAAGTCCCTCGACGCTGGCGAAGCGCCCGCTTCCGCGTTGGCCGGTGTGCCGCTAGCCCTCAAGGATCTGCTGGTGACTACCGACGCCCCCACGACCGCCGCCTCCAAGATGCTGGAGGGTTGGGTGTCACCTTATGACGCTACGCTGGTGACCAAGCTGCGCGAGGCCGGCATTCCGATCTTGGGTAAGACGAACCTCGATGAGTTTGCGATGGGCTCCTCTAACGAGAATTCTGCCTACGGTCCGGCTCACAATCCGTATGACACCGAGCGCACCCCGGGTGGTTCCGGTGGTGGTACCGCTGCGGCTCTTGCCTCCGGTCAAGCCCCGCTGGGTATCGGTACTGACACCGGCGGCTCCATTCGCCAGCCTGCCGCTTTGACCAACACCGTGGGCGTGAAGCCGACGTACGGCACCGTTTCTCGCTATGGCCTCATCGCTGCTGCAAGCTCTTTGGACCAGGCAGGCCCGACCGCGCGCACGGTCCTAGATACCGCGTTGCTGCACGAAATCATTGCCGGCCACGACTCCTTCGACGCCACCTCAGTGGATAAGCCGGTCGCGCCGGTAGTCGCGGCCGCCAAGGAAGGCGCCAATGGAGATCTTTCCGGCGTCAAGGTCGGCCTGATCAAGCAATTCGAGCGCGACGGCTGGCAGCCGGGCGTGATGGAGGCCTACCACGCCGCGGTTGAGCAGCTGAAGTCTCAGGGCGCAGAGATCGTCGAGGTTGACTGCCCGCACTTCGACGATGCTCTCGCGGCGTACTACCTCATCATGCCGTGTGAGGTCTCCTCCAACCTGGCCCGCTTCGACGGCATGCGCTACGGTCTGCGTGTCGGCGATGATGGAACCCACTCTGCGGAAGAGGTTATGTCCCTGTCCCGCGCGGCTGGTTTCGGCCCCGAGGTTAAACGCCGCATCATGCTGGGTACCTACGCGCTGTCCGTCGGCTACTACGACGCCTACTATTTGCAGGCACAGCGCGTGCGTACCCTCATCGCCCAGGACTTTGAGCGTGCTTTCGAGCAGGTCGATGTCCTCGTATCCCCGACCACCCCGACCACGGCCTTCAAGCTGGGGGAGAAGGTTGAGGATCCGATGGAGATGTACAACTTTGACCTGTGCACCCTGCCGCTGAACCTCGCTGGCGTGTGTGGCATGTCTGTCCCTTCCGGCATGGCCTCCGACACCAACTTGCCGACCGGCCTGCAGATCATGGCCCCCGCATTCCAGGACGACCGCCTGTACAAGGTCGGCGCCGCCTACGAGGCAGGACGCAAGTAGCCCGCAGAACCGTATTCGGTAGTAAATCTGAGCCGGTGACTTCTCACGGAAACGTGGGAGGCCACCGGCCCTCGTCGTTTTATTCGACGGTGAGGTTTAGAAGGGGATGTCGTCGGTGCTGGCATCTGTGTCGGTGTTGTCCGCGTCTTCGGCTTCGGCTTGGGCTTGGGCTTGGGCTTGTTGTTGTGCGTAGTCGTC